>NZ_DASQPW010000225.1:0-40996 GCF_035643755.1 Stackebrandtia sp.
CGGCCATCAACAGCGACGCCTCGAACGCCCCCGCGTGCCCGGGCACCCGCCCGGCGGGGAACGGGCCCTCGGGCGCCAGCGTCCAGTAGCTCGCCGCGCCCAGCACGACGTCGTGACGGTTGATCGCGTCCTTCACCGCCAGGTGGACGCACTCGTCGTTGCCGCCGTGCCCGTTGAGGATGAACACGCGGCGAAACCCGCTGCGCGCGAAGGAGTCGATCAGGTCGCCCAGCATCAGCGCCAGGGTCCGCGAGGACACCGATCCCGCGCAGGCGAACAGGTGATGCGCCGAGTTTCCATAGGGGACGGTGGGTGCCAGGATGATGGGGCGCGGGGTTGTCGACGCGGCGATTCCCGCCTCGGCCACCGATTCGGCCATCGCCGCGTCGGTGCCCAACGGCAGGGCGGGCCCGTGCTGCTCGATCGCGCCGATCGGCAACACCATCACCGCCTCGGGCGCCAGCCGCGCCACCTCCCGCCGGTCGACCGCGGCCAATCGCACCAGATCCTGGGGCATGGATGCGTCACTCCCTTCGAGCTCGGACCGTCCCGCACCCTACCGATCGGCGGCGTCGGGGGCAATGGACGAGATCACCCTTGTCGAACCGGGCGCGACGCCGCCCCTAGGGAGATTCGGGTTTGCGGGCCGCCAGCCGCTCGACCATGCCCTTCTTGAAGCGGCTGTGGCGCTCGATGGTCAGGCCCGCCTCGCGGACCTGCCGGATCGGGCGGCGCCTGAAGTTCTCGTTGCCGAGGCGGACGCTGAAGACCTCGATGAGTGCCTGGACGGCCCGAATCGGCGCCGACGTGCTCACGACGTGATCGCCCAACAGCAGCAGTCCGCCGGGGCGCAGCACCCGCACCATCTCGGCGATCGCCTTCGCCTCGTCGGGCACGGCGCACAGGCCGAAGGTGCACACCACCGTGTCGAACGACGCGTCGGCGAAGTCGAGATGCTCGGCGTCGCCGACCGTCAGGTCCACCGCGAACCCCAGCCGCGCCGCGCGCTTTCGGGCCAGGGCCAGCATGTCGGGGCTCAGATCCATTCCCGTCAATGTGACCTCGACGGGGTACAGGTGCATGTTCAGGCCCGTGCCGATCGCCACCTCGAGCACCTCGCCGCTCGCCTGGTCGCAGATCCACTGTCGAGTGTCGCCGAAGAACTTGCGGTCGGCGAAGGCCATCTTCCTGTCGTACTTCGGGGATTGCTTGTCCCAGTAGCGGCTCAGCTTGGACAATGGTGGTGAGGTCGGCACGGTTGCCCTCGATTCGGCTGCGATGGTGCGCTGGCCACATGATACGGCGCGACCGCGTTGGCGCGGGAGGGCTCAGCGCGGCGGGTCCTCGCCGACCAAACCGTCGATCGACTCGCGGATGAAGTCGGCGTGCCCCGCGTGGCGGGCGTACTCCTCGATCATGTCGATCATGATGCGACGCAGACTCGGCGACCCGCTTCGGGAAGTGAAGGCCGCCAACTGATCCAGGCCGCCGCGCTCCAACGCCTCGGCCACCGCGGCCCGGGATCGGGCCACCGAGGCGTTCCACAGCGCGTACAGCGACTCGGGGGAGTCGGCGGCGGCGGTACGCCACTCCCAGTCGGGGTCGGCCTCGAAATCGACCGCGTCCCACGGCGACGGCGGCGTGCGACCGAGCAGCCTGACGCTGAAGTACTCGTCCTCCACCAGCGCCAGATGCTTGAGCAGGCCGCCCAGGGTCATGGACGACGCGGCTGCGGTGGCGCGCAGCCCCGCGGCGTCCAGTCCCGCGGTCTTCCACGCGAAGATGCGCCGCTGCCGTTCCATCGAGCCGATCAGCGACTCGACCTCGGTGCCCGCCAGCGGGGCCTCGAGGATCTCGGGTTCGTTGTGGTTGGTCATGGCGCCAGAGTCTAGGAGCTATTGCGGACGATCTGCTTCCGAAATGCGAAACTGGGTCGATGGATCACGACGAGAGCCCCACCGCGCGGGCGTTGCTGTTCCTGGAGCTGGTGCAAAACCAGCCCGGGATCACCGCCGAGCGCCTCGCGGCGCGCCTGGGCGTCTCCGATCGCGCCACCCGCCGCTACGCGGGCATCCTGCGCGAGGCGGGCGTCCCGATCGAGTCGACCCGCGGCCCGCACGGCGGCTACCGCATCGGGCGCGGCTTTCGCCTGCCCCCCTTGATGTTCACCACTACCGAGGCGCTCGGCCTGGTGATGTCGGTGGTGGATTCTCCCCGCGGAGCCGACGACCCCGTCGCCAGCGCGCTGGACAAGATGCTGCGGGTCCTGCCCCAACCCATCGCCGCGGTGGCCGAGGCCATGCGCGGCGTCGCCGCGGCGGCCGACACCTCCGTCGTCCCCGACCCCGAGATCACCGCCCGTGTCGTCCAGGCCGCCGCGGCTCGCCAACGCCTGCGACTGTCCTACCGCATCCGTCCACATATGAATCGGGACATGGACGTCGACCCGTGGGCGGTCGTCGTGCGCGGCGGCCGCTGGTACCTGTTGTGCTGGTCCCACACCAAGACCGCGCGCCGCGTGCTGCGCGTCGACAGGGTGGACTCGGTCACCGCCCTCGACGCCACCTTCACCCCGCCGCCCGATCTCGACCCCGCCGAGGCCCTCGAGGAGCACCTGTCCACGGGCTGGCGGCATCGCATCGACATCGTCGTCGACGCCCCTCCCGCGGCCGTCGCCTCGTGGATCCCCCGAAGCCTGGGGCACTGCGATCCCTTGGGCGACAAGCGGACACGCATCACCGCGAGCACGGACGAGCCGGAGTGGTACGCGCGGCAGCTCACCGCCATTCGTGCCCCGTACCGCATCAACGCCCCGGAGGCGTTGCGCCGAGCCGCTCGGGCTGTCGCGCAACGCCTCCACGATGCTTCGGCTGACGTCCTATGAGGTGATGTCACCCTTCGGCAGAGCCGAAGCCACGCCGATCATGTCCTTGAAGGACAGTGCGCGTTCCGCGTTGGCCCCGGGATCGGTGTCCGAACTCAGACTGATCAACACCGCCGATCCGTCCTTGCGGTACATGACCGTCGAATACGCGAAGGTGTGGAGAGTGCCGTCCACGTCGTCCTTGGCGGTCTTGGTGATGTTTTGGACGTCCTCGCCGTGTGGACCCGTCGCGTCCTCGGCATGACAGGTGGTTCTCTCCTGGCCGATGGAACTTCCATTGCAGGAGGCCAGATCCAACGCGTCATGGGTGCGCTTGGTGTATGACCCGCGGGGCATTACCTGGATCTCGAAACCGTTTTTGTGCTTGGCGCCAGGGAATTTCACGAGGGTGCCGCAGCAGGTCGACCAATGGGCGTCACCGCCCTTGCCGTAGTTCTCGAACATGTCCAGCACCGTGCGCGTCGCGATGGGTTTGTACTTGTCAGGGTGTTCCATCAGTTCGGTGTCGTCGACGCCCTTGTACAGGTTTTCGGTGGTACGCATCAAGAAAACGTGTTCGGCTTGCCGCGAGGCAACGGGAACCATATGGCCGCTTTCGTTTTGAACGAACGCCTTGACGCCAGGGAAATGCTCGGTGAGATAGGCCCACAACGCCCTGGAATAGGCCGTGGTCACCTTGTTCGCCTTTCCGTTGTCCTCGTTCTCCCACGTATACGTGGAGTTGGGATCCAAACGCGACTTGTCCTTGCTGTGATCTCCAGGGCCGACATCGTCGCCACCCGCCGACACCATGGACACCACCAACACCACCGCGGCCACGATCACCACGATGGATGCCAATGCTCCACCGCCGCCGATGAGGCGCCGCCTCAGCAGCGCGCGGCGGCTACCCCTCATCACCGATTCGACGTCGATGCCCACGGGCGCCGCCCCTCGCGGCAGCTCGGCGTCGATGTCGTCCTTGATCTCATTGGTCACTGATTCGCTCCTTCGACCTGCGTCGGAATGGGTTTACCGAGCAGGCCGCGCAGCGTCTGCAGTCCGCGCGCGGTCTGGCTCTTGACGGTCCCTTGAGAGCACTTCATGATCTCCGCGGTCTGCTCGACCGACAGGTCCTCCCAGAACCTCAGGACCACGGCCAGCCGTTGCCGCGCGGGAAGCCGCGACAGCGCCTCCAGCATCGCCAACCGCGTGGTCGTCGCCTCCGCGTGGTCGGCCTGCGCCTCCTCAGGCGGCTCCGATGTGGAGCGTTCACGTTGGAATCGAAAGAGCCGCCGCTCGTCGTGCAGCAGGTTGACCACGATGCGCGAGACGTACGCCCGCGGAGTCGAGGAATTGACCCGATGCCAACGCAGGTACAACCTGGTCAGTGCCTTTTGCACCGTGTCTTCGGCGCGTTGCCAATCACGGCAGAGCAGGAACGCGAAGCGGCACAGGTGATCGATGTTGGTCGACACGAACACCTTGAACTCTTGTTCGGATTCTGGATTCATGCGCGCTCTTTCCTTGGAATCGTCACAAGCTCATACGGGTTTAACGCATCGCGGGGTTGCATGACCCGATGGAATCAATCGCGACCGCGCCGACCGCCGAAGTCGATCGGGTCGGCGGCCAGGCGGTGCACGCGCGGATCGACCTCCCGCTGCGGGCGCGACGGCCGCCGCCGCGCGCGATCGATCCTCGCCCCGTCCTCCCCGATGCCGCGCAGCCGACGCAGCAGGCGCTGCCGCAGCGAGTCGGCGACATCGCGATGCGTCTCCAACCCCACCAGGTTGTCCATTTCGTACGGATCGTGACGCAGGTCGTACAGCTCGGTCTCCACGTAGCGCTCGCCGAACGGGTCGTCCCAGGCGTCGGCGTCGGGATCGGCAACGCAATACATCCACCGTTCGGTGCGGATCGCCCGTCCACATTGGGACTCGCTGATCTGGATCAACGCCTCCTCGGGGAATTCGGCGCCCGCGTCGCGCAGCAGCGGCAGCAGGGAATGCCCGTGGGTGGGCGCGCTGGGCGCGATACCCGCGGCATCCAGCAGGGTCACGGGAAGGTCCACGGTGCTGACCGGGCGACCGATCCGGCCCCCCGAATCGAAGCCGGGGCCGCTGATCGCCAACGGCACCCGAATCGATCCGTCGTGGCACGAGCGCTTGTACTCCTCATTGCGGGTCCTGAAGTGACAGCCGTGATCGGAGGTGAACGCCACGATGGTGTCGTCGGACAGGTCGAGGCTCAACAGCGCGTCGTGCAGCCTCCCCAGGCCCTCGTCGACCCGGGCGATCTGGCCCAGATACCCGCCCATGTGCCGGTGGGCGGTGCCGCCGTTGGCCGACAACGTCGCCAGGTCGGGCGGCATCCAGCGCCCCGCGTACCGCTCGGCGTACCCCGTGGGCGCCGGATAGCTGTCCACCTCGTTTTGGTGGTGCGGCTCCATGAGCGACAGGAACAGGAAGAACGGTTCCGCGTGATGCTCGGTGACGTAACGGATCGCCGCGTCGAAGCAGGCATCGGAGCGATACCCCGGCAACAGCGCGGCATGTCCGTTGTGGTCGAACATGATGGTGCGGTACGCGTCGGAGGTGAACTCCAGCAGGTTCGTCCCCAACCAGGACTGGTAGCCCCCGCGCTGCCCCGGCGGCACGGGCTCCGAGTCGGCCAGGTGCCACTTTCCGATGTAGCCGGTGGCGTAGCCGGCGTCTCCGAACTCGGTGGCGAGGGTGGTGGTGTTGTGCGGCAGGCGGATGCCGTTGCGGTGCACCCCGCTGTCCGTGGGGTACCGTCCCGTTTGGAGCGCCGCCCGGGCCGGGGCGCACACCGGTTGCGGGCTGAACGCCAGCGCCGCGTGGGTGCCGTGGTGCGCCATCCGGTCGAAGTGCGGGGTCAGCCCGAGCGGGTTGCCGCCGGCTCCCGTGGTGTCCCAGCGCTGCTGGTCGGTGAGGACGACGATCACATTGGGCCGGGAGTCGGCTCGGTTCATTGCGGTCCTCACTTCAGCCCGGACAGCGTGATGCCCCGGACGAAATAGCGTTGGGTGAACAGGAACAGCAGCGCGGTCGGCACGAACAGGATGATGGACCCGGCCGCGGTGAGGTGCCACAGCGTGAAGTTCTCCTGATTGAACTGGGTCAGGCCGACCGGGATGGTGCGCATGTTCTCGGTCTTGGTGGCCACCAGGGGCCACAGGAATTCGTTCCACTGGAACACGAAGGTGAACAATCCCAGCACCGCCAGGGCCGGTTTCACCTGGGGTAGAACGATTTGCCAGTACACCCGAAGCTCGCCGGCGCCGTCGGCGCGGGCGGCGTCCATCAGGTCGTCGGGAATCGGCTGAATGAACTGTCGCATCAGGAATATCCCGAACGCGTCCATCAGGAACGGGACGATCAGCGCCTGATAGGTGTTGAGCCAGCCCAGGTTCGACATCATGACGAACAGCGGAACCATCCGGATGAAGAACGGCACCATCAGGGTCGCCAACAGCGCGATGAAGAGCGTGTTGCGCAACGGAAACCGGAACTTCGCGAACGCGTACCCGGCCAGCGGATCGAAGATCAGGTGGGCGACGGTGATGGTTCCGGCCACCACCACGCTGTTGAGGATGAAGTCGCCGAACGGCGCCAGCTTGAACAGGGTCGCGTAGTTGTCGAAGCGCGGCGTGTCGGGCCACAGCACCGGGTGGGCCGACAGCGTCTCGGCCTCCGTCTGCAGGGACAGCGACACCACGTACAGCAGCGGCACGATGGTCAGCGCGCACGCGAGCCCCAGCAGGCAGTAGGCCACCACCCGGGTGGTGCCGGACATCCGATCGTTCACCGTCGATCTCCTCTCAGTATTGGATCTCGCCGCGCCGCGCGGCCCGCAGCTGGCCGATGGTGACCGCGATGATCACGACGAGCATGAGCACGGCCAGGGCGTCGGCGTAACCGAAGTCGCGCGAGTGGATCGCCACGTTGAACACGTGAAAGATGTACAGGTCGGTCTTGCCCGCCGGGCCGCCGCCGGTGATGATGTACGCCTGCCCGAAGGCCTGGAGCCCGCCGATCACCGTCATCACCGACACGAACAGCGTGGTGGGCGTCAGCAGCGGCAGGGTGATGCGCCAGAACCGTTGCCACGCACCGGCACCGTCGAGGCGCGCGGCCTCCTGGTACTCGTCGGGAATGCCCTGCAGCCCGGCGAGGAACAGCACCATCGTGTAGCCGACGTTGTGCCACAGGGTCACCGCGATGATCGTCGCCAGCGGATGCGTGGTGAGCCACTGCTGATGCGGCAGACCCAGGCCGTCCAGGCACCGGTTGAGGATGCCCAGGTCCGGGTCGAGGATGTTGCGCCACAACAAACCCACGATCGCCACCGACGTCAGGTACGGCACCAGCAGGATCGCGCGGATCAGCGTGCGCCCGGGCAGTTGGCGGTCCAGCAGCACCGCCAGCCCCAGCCCGCACACGATCGATCCGACGGTGGTGCCCACCGCGAACAGCAGCGTGACGACGAAGGCGTTGCGCGCGTCCGGATCGGTGAACGCCCTGGTGTAGTTGCCCACGCCGTTGTACACATTGGCCTGTGGCCCGGTGTTGAGCGAGTTGACCAGGGCGTTGCCGATCGGCAGATAGAACAACACGGCGAAGAACAGCAACGCCGGTGCCAGGAACATCAGCGCGGTCATCGAACGCCTGCGCCGCAACGACACCGGGCATCATCCCCTGACCAGGTCGCCGGCGGCGCTCACAAAGGATTTCACGGCGGCATCGGGGGCCTTGTCGTCGATGACGACGCTTTGATACAGCTTCTTGTACAGGTCGTTGATGTCGCCGCTCTTTCCGGTGAGCGAGACGTCGTCGCCGTAGTCGACGGCGTAGCCGAACGCGTCGGCGAAGGGTTTGGCCTTGGGGTCGTCGCGCACCTGCGCGCCCTTGGCCCACGACAGCCGCGGCATCAACATGCCGGTCTCCTTGGTCGCGGCCCTCTCCACCTTCAGGGTGGTGAGGCGCTTGATGAGGTCCCACGCCAGATCGGGGTGCGGGGCCTTCCTGGGAATGAACATATTGGACCCCGCCTGCAGGGTCGACCGCTGCTTTCCCTTCAGCGCGGGCGCGATGCCGAGGTCGAGATCGGGGCTGGACTCGGCGATCGGACCCAGATCCCACGGCCCGGTGAGGATCATCGCGGCCCGCCCCGCCGACAGCAGCTTCTGGGGTCCCGAGTAGTCGGTGCCGGGGGTCGGCACCGGCGACACCTTGTGCCTGTGCACCAGGTCGCGCTGGAACGCCAGCGCCTCGATCGCGGCGTCGTGCGGGTGGAGGAAGTCCTTGCCGTCGGGGTCGAAGTAGCGGACGCCGTTTTGCAGCATCCACGGCCAGCTGTACGTGTAGTCCTGGTTGAGGGCGATGCCGTGAACGTCGCCGGAGGTGAGCTTCTTGGCCACGTCCAGCAGTTCGTCCCACGTGGTGGGCGGCCTCACGTTGGCCTTCTTGAACAGCGCGCGATTGTAGAACAGCAGTGAGCAGGTGAGGTGGAGCTGGATGCCGTACGTCTTGCCGTGGTACGCGTTGTGCTTGCGGGTGCGTTCCTGCCAGTCCTTCGGGTAACCCATGTCCTCGCCGTCGTCGGCGATATAGGACTCAAGGGACAGTGCGTCGCCGCTGACGGCGAACTCCCTCACCCACCCGCCCGGCGTCTCCACCAGGTCGGGGGCGTGGCCGGATTGCATGTCGGACAACAGTTGCGTGCGCAGGTCGTCCCACTGGAACTTCTGCAGGTTGACGGTGATGCCGTGATCGGACTCGAACGTGTCGATCACGTCCTTGTAGGCGGCGTATCCGTGGCCGGCGTTCCAGTACACGGTGAAGTCGCCGGAGTCGCCGCCACCGGGCGCACCGGCGCACGACGCCAGTCCGGCGGTCGCGCCGGCGACGCCGGTGAGCCCGGCGAGGCGAAGCAGGGTACGGCGGGGGAGGGGATCGGATGGGAGCGGGGGAGTCATGATCATCCCTTCGAAGGTGGACGGTTCAGGCCGAGCCGCGGCGAATGAACGTCCAGTCGGTGGTGATGGTGCGCCCGGGTAGCTGTTGCCCGGAAGCGATGCGGGAGAACAACATCCGCACCGCCGGGGAGTAGTCCAATCGCGAGGGACCCACGGTGGTCAGCGGCGGGTTGGTGATGAGGCCGTCGGGCAGGTTGCCCGACCCGACCACGGCGAGGTCGCGCGGCACCGACAGCCCGGCGTCGCGGGCGGCCCAGATGGCGCTGATGGCGGCGCGATCCGACGCCACGAACACCGCGTCCGGCGGAGCCGAAAGGGCGAGCAGCGCCTTCACCGCCCGATACCCCTCGACCCGATCGTCGGCGCCGGCGACCACGAGACTCTCATCGGCGTCCAGGCCATGCCGCGCCACCGCCGACCGGTAGGCGCCGTAGCGTTCGCTGCGGTAGGTGCCGTCGAAGTCGCCGCGGTGCCCGACGAAGGCGATCCGCCGTCGTCCACTGTCGACCAGGTGCCGCAGCGCCCGCTCGCAGGCGGCGGTCTCCGGGAAACGCGACACGTCGAATCCGGACGCCTCCACATGGTTGCCCAGCACCACGAGCGGAAACGCGCTGGCGGCCAGGGATTCCAGGGACAGCTCGGCGAGCACCCGGTCGCCGGTGGCGATGAGCGCCCCGTCGGCGATGCCCTGCCGCAGCGACTCGATGGCCTTGCGCGCCCGGTCGGCGTCGCCGGCCACCATGGTGACGACGCCGTACTCCGCCGCGTCGGCGACGGCGTGCAGGTCCTCGGCGAGCTTGTCGTAGGTCGGCACGCCGATCGAACCCACCACGAGGCAGACCCGCTGGGTGCGGCGCCTGCGCAGGTCCCGCGCGGACTGGTTGGGGGCGTAGTTGAGACTGGCGGCGGCGTCCAGCACCCGCTGCCGGGTGGCGTCGCCGACCCTGCGGTCGCGGCGCCCGTTGAGCACGTAGGACACGGTGGCCACCGACACGCCCGCCAGCGCCGCGACATCGCGGGACGTCGGCTTGGGTCGATGGGATTCGCGCGTCGGCTCGGCCACGGTTATACGTTTAACCATTCGGCGACGTCTGTCAATACATGCGGGCGCCAATCCTTGAATCCCGGCCCGCTCAGCCGGGACTGGCCTCCGCAACCGTGGTCGGCGAGGAGCTCGGCCAAGAGCGCGGCGAGCGGACCATCCGGAACGCCGTCACCACCGCGCACGTCACGGCGAGGATGAACATGCCGGGAAGCACCGCGCCACCGTCGGCGGGGTATCCCGCGCCCTGTAGCCGCATGAGGGGAGCGGCGATCAGGAACGACAGCGTGATCCCGAAGACCAGGATCGCGGCGAGGGTGACGGCCACCCCGGTCAGCCCGATGAGGCCCCAGATCACGGCCGCCGTCGCCGGACGGCGCACCCGCTCCCACCAGATCACCGCCACCGTGTACACCGAGAACGGCACGCACAGGAATGCGCCGAACGCGCCCATGTTGAACGCACCCAGGTTGAAGCGCTCAAATATGTCGATGACCGCCGTGCCCGATGCCGCGCCCGCGGCGCCCAACAGCACCACCGGGATGGCCAGCACCAGGTAGGTGTCGCGGGTTCGGGTTTGGCGACGGCGCGCCGCCTGCGCGCAGACTCCGGCGATGGCCGCCATCGTCACCGTGATCGTGGTGGTGGAGGCCGGAAACACCACGGGTGCCGCCGAACCCTCCGGTTTGGACGACTGCACGAGGATCACCGGTGCGCACATCGCCGCGGTGACGGCGATTCCGATGTAGGCACGGCGAACCCGAGCGGCATCGGGTGGCGCGATCTGAAGGGTGCGGCCCAGCCACCACGCGGTGGCGACCACGCAACCGCCGATGGCCACGGCTCCCACCAGCCCGCGCCAGCCCTCCCGGTTGGCCGCGTCCATGATGGTGTCGGTGGTCAGCAGGGCGGCCCCGGCCACCGTGGCCGCCGGCATCGGGCGCCCCCGCCCCACCAGCGCCAGGGCCAGTCCCAGGCCGATGACCAGAATGGACGCATGCCGCAGTTCGGAGGCCCAGAACACGAACTGTGACTCGGCGACCATCTCCTGCCGGACCCCCTCGGGGGTGGCATAGGCCAGATCGACGGCCCACACGGCGAGACCGAGAACCACACAGGACAGCCCGACGATCGCGCGGTGGCGTGGGAACTCGCGCCCGGCGACCGACAACGGCGGGCGCGCCACGGACTCGAGTGGGGTGGCTCGGCGGGAAGTGATGGCGTACCACAACACGAACCCCGAGGCGATCACCAAGGGCGCCAACACGTCCATGTTGCTCATGAGCCTGGAGAAGGTGTTGGCCTGGTCGGGATACACCGTCCGGTCGGACGGATCGATCACCAAGGTCGCCGCGATGGTCAGTCCCAGCACCGCCGATCCGGCGAGTGCGGCACCGAGCCGCCCGACACGCGGCCCGCCGCGCCGGGTCAGCGTCACGGCGAGCCACGGCACCGGCCAGAACGCGATCGCCCAGATCAGTGGGGCGTAGAGCCAGGTCCACTTGATGATGACGTTCGGATCGCCGATGAACGGCGATTGGGCGATCGCGTCGACCGCGAGCGCACCCGCGCCGAGGGCGATCGTCGCCACCGCCGCCGACCTGGCGTGGGCGAGCGGGCCGCCCGAGCCGGGGATCAGGGGCAGGCGACGTCCTACAAGGACTCCGAGCCAGCAGAACAGTCCCACCTCGACGGCCAGCACCGTCATTCCGGCCACGATGGACAAGGGCGCGAAGCGGTCGGAGAACCCCGCCCCTGGCGCGGGTGCCGTGGCGGTGATGATGACGTTCGGCAGCATCCAGCCGATAATCCGGCAGATGACCCCCATGCCGAACATCGCGGCGACCGGCCACAGTCGACGGCCGAGACGGGGCAGCAGTTCGCGCCACCCCCGGGGGACGCGGTTTTCGTCCCCGACGGGAGGGGAGGCGGCCAGGCTGAAGGCGTACCTCAGCTGCGCCCAGGCCCTGCCCGAGCGCGAACGGCCGGAGTCGTGTCGCAGGTAGTAGATCTCGGCACTCCATTCGCGGCGGCGTTCGTCGCGGACGTCGGCGGGCCAGCGCCGGGCGGCGAGCTTCAGGAATTCGTCGGTGAGGCGGTCGATCGCGGTCATGTCGTCTGCGGCTTTCCAACGGGCCCAAGGGTCTGGGACAGGCGGTCACGAAGGGCGGCGATCTGGGTGCGGGCCGCGGCGACGCCTTCGGGGGTGAGGCGGTAGTAGCGCCTGGCCGGGCGCCCTTCCGTCTCCGGGTCGATGTGCTCCCACTCGGCGCGCAGCCATCCGGCCTTCTGCAGCCTCGACAGGATCGGATACAGGGTGCCGCTGGGCAGACCCGACTCGCGCATCAGATCCAGGCCGTAGCGGTCGGCATCGGCGTCGGCCAGGAAGCAGGACAGCACCTGAACGACAGCGGTGGTGACCCTCAATGAAGCAACCATAGACGGAATACTACATAGCCTTAAGCCGAAATGCTACATAGGGGTAGAGGTGCTGATCCGGTGCGACACGGCCCTAGTCGAAGCCGACCGTCCCCGACGTGCCGTCCACCGTGACGCGCTGGCCCGTGGCGATTTCGGACGTGGCGTCGGGAACCCCGACCACGGCGGGGATTCCGTACTCGCGGGCCACCACCGCGCCGTGGGAGTTGGCGCCGCCCATCTCCATCACCAGACCCCCGGCGGTGAGGAACAGCGGGGTCCAGCCCGGGTCGGTGGACGGGGCGACGAGGATCTCGCCGGGTTCCAGATGGGCGCCGACGGGGTCGAGGATGACGCGGGCGGTGGCCGTGACGGTGCCCGCCGAGGCCGGGGTGCCGGTGAGTTGGCCGTCGATGGCGGGTGTGGTGGCGATCGCCTCGGGGTCGGTGCCGTCGGACAGCAGGACGCGGGGGAGGCGCCGGCGGCGCAGTTCGCGGGCGTAGTCCTCGCGGCGCTCGGCCACCAGCGCGCGCAGGTCGGCGTCGCCGCGCAGGTCGGTCAGGGTGGTGAAGAAGACGTCGTCGGCGCGCTCGAGCCTGCCCGCGGCGGCCAGTTCGGCGCCCACCCGGGACAGCTGGGAACGCATGGCGCCCAGGGTTTTGACCAGCCCGAACTTGGGGAGTTCCCGCAGTCCCATGAGGAGCCGGGCGCGGTGGAGGGCGGTGCGCACCAGGCGGCCGCGGACGCGGCCCACCCGCGACGCCAGGGTCGCGATGAGGTCCTCGGCCTCGGCGGCGCCGCGGGCGAACTGGAGATCGGGGGCGAGGGCGGGGTCGTCCAGGCGCAGGTAGTTGGCCAGGACGCCGATGATGTGCGTGGGGTCGTCGGACCAGCGGGGCATGCCGAGGTCGATCTCGGCGACCGCGCGGAACCCGTATGCCTCAAGGAAATCGGACAGGCCCGCCGCCAGCCTCGGCGGCAGCCGGTCGGGGTGGGCGGCCAGTTCGGCGGCGGGTGTCGACAGCAGGGCGTCGCGGGAGCCGGGGTCGTCGCGCAGGTCGGAGGCCAGGCCCCACAGCCGCAGGTCCATTTCGGTGGTGACGTTGTTGGGGAGTCCCCTCAGGACGGCGTCGAGCTCGCTCGGCTCGATGTGGCCGCGCAGCAGGCGATACGCCGCCCCCAGCATCAGGAACCCGGCGGCGGGACCGGGTGCGATGCGGGGCAGGAGCGTCATGGTCCGCTCGTGCAGGGTCCGCTCCACGTAGTCCAGTCGTTCGTCCACCGTGGTCAGCGGGGGCGGGGTCAGGTTGGCCTCCAGGGCCTTCAGCTGGCGTTCGGTGCGGCGAAGCGCCCCGCGCGGGGAGATCACGGCGGCGACGACGTGCGGCGGGACGGCGTAGCGGATCAGGACGCGGGCGATGCGGCGCAGCGCGGGCCAGCGCGAGCGGCTCCTGACCGAGAACTCCTCGCGCGACATCAGGCCGCGCAGCACCACCGCGGACCGGGACTCCATGACGCCCAACACCCTCGGTACGATGGCGCGCCCCAGCGAGCTGCGCAGCGCGGGCGTGGTGTCGATGTAGAGGCGCTGGCCCGCCTCGGCGAACACGGGCGGGCCGTCCAGGGGGTTGGGCACCGGGATGCGCGCCATGCGGGCCACCCCGCTGGCCAGCAGCCGAAACACCGCCATGCCCATGGGCGTGATGGGACGATACAGGCCCTGACCGACCGACAGCGAGAAGAACGCCCGCAGGCCCGGTCTCATGTTGTCGGGCAAGGGATACAGCGTCGTGATCGGGCGCGCCTGGGTGAGCCACAGCTTGCCGTCGGCGTCGACGGCCCATTCGGTGTCCTGCGGGGAGCCGTAGTGCTCCTCGACCCGGGCACCGAGCTCGGCCAGGGCGCGGATCCGGGCGTCGTCGAGACACGCCTGTTCGGCGGAGGTCTCGACGGTGCGGGTGCCGCCGTCGGGCGAGGGGCGGATCGCCAGCCGCTTGTCGCCCAGCCGCCGCTCCACGATCGCGCCGTCGGCGTCGACGACGAAGTGGTCGGGGTTGACGGCGCCGGACACCACCGCCTCGCCGAGGCCCGGGCTGGCGTCGATGACGCTTTGGTGGCGGCGCCCGGTGACGGGGTTGGCCGTGAACATCACCCCGGCGACCTCGGCGTCGACCATGCGCTGGATGACGACGGCCAGCCGCACGCGAGCGTGGTCGATGTCGTTGGCGTCGCGGTAGGCGACCGCCCGGTCGGTCCACAGTGATGCCCAGCAGCGGCGCACCGCTTCGAGCACGGCCTCGGGCCCCACGACGTTGAGGAAGGTGTCCTGCTGCCCGGCGAAGCTGGCGTAGGGGAGATCCTCGGCCGTGGCCGAGGAGCGCACCGCGACCGGGCCGTCGGCGAGGCCGCGGATCGCGTCGGCGAGCTCGGCGGGCACTGCGGCGGCGAGAATCCGTTCGCGGGCGGTGGCGGCCAGCCGCTCGCCCGACAGCGATCCCGGGACGTCGGCGGCCTCGGCGATGCGCTGGTAGGCGGCCGTGGTGACGCAGAATCCGGGCGGGACGGGGAATCCCGCCTTGGTGAGGATGGCGAGGTTCGCGGTCTTGCCGCCGACGGCGTCGAAGTCGTCGTCGGCGATGTCGCTGAAACTCATGACCAGTGGTGTCGACATGGGACAGACTCCTCATCGGTGGCCCACACAGCTTAACTCAACGGACGATGAATTTGTGGGCTCCCGCGGATCGGGTCCGACGAGCGCGGAGACGTTGCGCCGGAAGTGGGGGCAGTCGACGATGTCCTCGGCGCCGCAGTCGACCCCGTGGTCGATCAGGTCCAACGCCGCCCGCATCTCGGCGATGCGGCGGCGCAGGGCGGACTGGTGGCGTCGCAGGATCTCCTTGCGGGTGCCGCCGTCCGGGGCCAGATACAGCTCGCGGATGTCGTCCAGGCTCATCCCGCCGCGCTTGGCGGTGATCACCATCGCGATGCGGTACAGGTCGTCGGCGTCGTAGCGGCGGCGGTCGCCCGAGCGTCTCGGCGCGACCAGTCCCATGGATTCCCAGTGCCGCAAGACATGCGGGGCCAGGTCGAAGCGGGCGGCGGTCTCGCCTATGGTCAGCGTCACATCCAGGGAGCTTGACTTCATGTTGACATTAACTCATAGCCTTCCCGCCATGACCGACATGAGGGAACTGTTGAAACGCCTGGACGCCATGGACGCGCGGCCCGAGGCGCTCGCGCTGCGGGAGCGCGGCTACGAGCGGCTGCGCCTGGAGACGGGGGACTCCGTCGTGGACGTCGGGTGCGGGAGCGGGCGCGCCGCCCACGAGCTGGCCGAGCGGGGCGCCGATTCGCACGGCATAGACCCCAGCCAGGTGATGATCGACGCCGCGCGCTCCCGCTGGTCGAACGTGGAGTTCCGCGTCGCCGCGGCCGAGCGCCTCCCGTTCGGCGACGGCGAACTCGCCGGCTATCGCGTCGACAAGGTGCTGCACGCCGTGGACGACCCGTCCGCGGCGATCGTCGAGGCGCGGCGGGTGCTGCGGCCCGGCGGCCGCGCGGTGTTGATCGGGCAGGACTGGGACCTGCTGGCCATCGACGCCGACGACCACGACATGACGCGTCGCGTGGTGCGGGCCCGCGCCGCCGCGATGCCCTCGCCGAACGTCGCGCGCGGCTACGGCAACCTGCTGCGCGACAACGGTTTCACCGGCGTGACGGTCGAGGTGCACACGGTGTTTCCCCCGGTGGAGGCCATCGTGGGCAGCCTCGGCCAGACCGCCGACGAGGTCCCCGGCGCCTCGCGATGGCTCGACGAGCAACGCGAACGCGCCGCGAGCGGTCGGATGTTCGTGGCGATGCCGGTGTTCCTGGCCGCCGGAACCCGCTAGGGCCGCCAGCGCGGGTCGCGGCCGAGGGTCGCCAGGATGTCGTCGAGGACGGTCGCCTCGGCCGGGCGAGGGAGCTCGGGCCCGAAAGCGGCCGTGGGGGACAGGCGGGCATCGCCGCCGGGCACCGCCCTCGCCACGACCAGCGCGGCGTCGAGCAGCCCCGCCGGGAACCGCACGTCGCGGCCCAGCGCACGGGCGACGTCCCAGGAGTGCACCACGTAGTCGACGAAGTGGAAGCTGATCGCCTGGGCGGCGGGGAACCTCCACTCGGGGTGGATCTCGGGCAGCGCGAACGCGCGGTCGGCGATGTCCGGCGCGGCGAAGGCCTCCTGGACGGCCTCGGCGGCGGCGCGGTAGTCGCCGACGGGGTCGGCGCCCGAGGGCCGGGTCCGCCACACGTCGGCGTCGGTTTCGCCGCGCGAGGCCGCGGCGAAACCGCGATGCTGGGTCGTCATGTGCGCCAGCAGGTCCCGCAGGCTCCATGCCGCGCACGGGGTCGGTCGATCGAGGTCGGCGTCCGTGGCGTCGGCGACCGCGCGCACGCTGGCCGCCACGGCGACCGCGTCGAAGGCGGCGAGGACGGCAGCGTCGGGGAGTGGCGGACGAGGGTTAATCGTAGGCATGAATAGATTATAAGCATGTGCGTATGATCTGCCTACGGGTATTTTGTCGGAATGACGGACGAAGCCCGCCGCGACCTCGCCGCGATGCTGCATCCCCTGCTGCGCTCGCTGATCGCCGCCGAGCTGCCCGTGCTGGAGGCGCACGGCATCTCGATGTGGGCCTACAGCGTCCTGCTGGCGCTGCGCGACAGCCCGGTGCGCACCCAGGCGGCGCTGGCGGAGGCGATCGGCGCCGACAAGACCCGGATCATCTCCACACTCGACGAACTCCAGGACGCGGAGTTGATCTCGCGGCAACAGGACCCCGACGATCGGCGGGTGCGGCTGCTGGCGATCACCGACGCCGGCCGCCGCCGCTGCGGCGCCGTGCAGGCGGCCATTCAGTCCAATGAGGAGCGCGTCCTGGCGACGCTGCCCGCCGCCGATCGGCGGGCGTTCCTGCGCGCGGTGCGGGCGTTGTCGTGTCTGCCCCGCGAGGAGATCACCGGCGCTCGAGGATGATGAGCGCCTCGCGCAGCAGGTCGGTGAGCTTCTGGGTGGCCGCGGGCGACAGCGGTTCGATGAGGGCCCCCTGCGCCTCGGCCGCCCCCTTCGCCAGGGTCTCCGACAGTGACACGCCCCTGGGCGTCAGCTGCACCCAGGAGCTGCGGCGGTCGGCGGGGTCGGGCTCGCGGGTCACCAGGCCGTTGTCCGCCAAGCGAATCAGGACGTTGCTGATGCCGCCGGTCGTGATGACCAGGTACTTCGACAGCGCGCCGGGCTTGAGCCGGTAGGGCGCGCCCGCCGCGCGCAGCGTGGCCAGCACCGCGTACTCCACCTTGGTGACGCCGTGCTCGCTCAGCAGCGGATCGAGCGCCTGGTTGAACAGGTCGGCGAGCTTGTGGACGCGCTTGCCCAGGCCGAGCTGCGGACCGGCCGCCTCGGGAAGCTCGGTCCGCCACGCGGCCACGATGTCGTCGACCTGGTCCCGCTCCACCATGGTGCCAGGATACGAGGCGTCGTAAAGCTTTAGGAAAAGCTTTTAGAAAAGCATTGTGTTAAGGTAAATTCATGCCGAAAACCCTGATCGCCGGAGGCGACGTCATCGACACCGCCGACGGTGCCCGCGTCCTGCCCGGAACCGACGTCCTGATCGACGGAGACACCATCGCCGCCGTCGGCCCCGGCCTGGACGCCTTCGACGCCGAGGTCCTGGACGCCAAGGGATGCCTGGTGCTTCCCGGCTTTGTGGACACTCACCGACACACCTGGCAGACGCCCCTGCGCGGGCTCATGGCCACCGGCACCCTCGCCGAATACCGCCGCCGGGTCCTCAACGTCGTCGGCCCCCGATACCGCCCCGCCGACGTCTACGCGGGCACCCTCGCCGGCGCCCTGGAGTGCCTGGACGCCGGGATCACCACCCTGGTCGACTGGGCGCACGTGCAAAACACCCCCGACCACGGCGACGCCTCGGTGGCCGCCCTGCGCGACTCCGGCATCCGCGCGGTGTTCGCCCACAGCTTCGGGCTGCCGCTCGCCGAGCCCGCGCCCCATCCCGCCGACGCCCGCCGCATCAGGCAAACCCACCTCCCCACCGACTCCGGGCTGGTCTCGATGGCGCTGGGCATCCGCGGACCCCAGTACGGCCCCGCGGGCATCGCCGCCGACGACATCCGCCTCGCCCGCGACCTCGGCTGCCGCGTCACCGTGCACGTCCACACCGACGATGCCGTCCGGGCCCTGCACGACCACGGCGTGCTCGGCGACGACATCACCTTCGTCCACGGCGACCACCTCGGCGACACCGCGGCGGTCCTGATCGCCGAATCCGGTGGCACGGCGTCGGTGTCGCCGCCGATCGAGGCCCACCTGTCCATGGGCGTGGCCAACCTCGCGCGGCTATTGCGGCACGGCATCACCGTCGGTCTCAGCGCCGACAGCGTGCTGGCCTCGGCGGGGGACATGTTCACCCAGATGCGGGGCGCACTGTCCAACCTGTGCCTGGCGGGCGCCGGGGCGGGGGCGCCCGAGGTGCTGCGCATGGCCACCATGGACGGCGCGACCGTGGCGGGCCTCGGCGATCGGACGGGTTCGGTGACCGTGGGCAAGCAGGCCGACATCGTGCTGCTGCGCCGCGACACCCTGGGCATGCGCCCGGCGAACGACCCGGTGAGCGCCGTGGTGATGTGTGCCGACAAGTCCGACGTGGACACCGTGATGGTGGCCGGGCGGATCGTCAAACGCCACGGGAGGCTGTGCCACGACGGGCTTTCCAGGGCGCTGCGGCTGTTGGACGAGACCGTCGGTCACCTCGACGCGTCCGTCAGGACCTCGGCAGCCGGCGCCGGGCGTGCCGAATGAACGCCTTGGCGGCGGGGCTGTGCGTCGCCGCGTCGCGCCACAGCAGACCGAGGCTTCCCCGCGGGACGGGATCCACGATGGGCACGACGCTCAGCCCGGCGCCGGCCGCCACCGTCGACGACGCGGGAAGGACGGCCACCCCGAGGCCGTGAGCGGCCAGCTCGGCCGCCACCAGGAGATCGCCGACCTCGAACGAGATCCGCGGGGCGAACCCCGCGTCGGCGCGGGCGCGGTCCAGCGCCGTCCACAGTGAGGTCCCGCGCGCCTGGGTGATGAGATCGCGATCCATCAACGCCCCCAACGTGACCCGCTCCGCCGTGGCCAGCAGCGGTTCGACGTACAGCTCCTGGACGCGCGCCCCCTCGGGCGCGGCACCGACCAGGCCCACGATGGCCAGGTCGAGTCGGCCCGCCGGCACGTCCGCGGTCAGGGCGTCGGAGTACCCCGTGGACAGTGCGATGTCGACGCTCGGGTGCTCGCGGCGGAAGTCGGCCAACAGCCCGGTCAGGTCCAGGGCGTGTGCCGTCACCGTGCCGACGGCGATGTGTCCGCGGGTGAGCCCGGCGAACGCGTCCACGGTGTGGCGCACGGCCCGCGCCCCCTCCAGGGCCGCGCGGGCGTGCGGGAGGACGGCCCGCCCCACCTCGGTGAGCCGCGGCTGCCGTCCCGAACGGTCCAGCAGGGGCTGGCCGAGTTCGCGTTCCAGTTGCCGCAGTTGGGAACTCACCCCCGGCTGGGAGAACGCCATGACCGCCCAGGCTCGCCACCCCGAGGACCTCGCCCGCCTGTTCGTCGAGCGCGCCAATGCCGCCGACGCCAAGGGAATGTCCGAACTGTACGAACCCGAAGCCGTTCTGGCATTCCCGCCGGGCGGACACACCGTGGGCCGCGACGCGATCCGCGTGGGGTCCAGGTGGTGCGGCGCCAGCCGGACGGCACCTGGCCGCGCGTCATCGACCTTCCCGAAATCCGCTCTTGAATTCGGGCTACGCAAGGATAGTGTTAGGTCACAATCTGGTCGATGAAGGCAGGTGCACATGATCTTGGTAACGGGCGCGACCGGCAACGTCGGCTCCGCATTGGTACGCCAGCTCGCCGACGGACATGTCCCCGTGCGGGCGCTGGTGCGCGATCCCGCGCGCGCCAAGCTGCCCGACGCGGCCGAGCCCTACACCGGAGATCTCAACGAGCCCGACACCCTGAAGGCGGGTCTGGACGGGGTTGACGGCGTGTTCCTGCTGGCGGGCTACGACGACCTGCCCGTCACCCTCGACCTGATGCGCCAGGCGGGCGTCAAGCGCGTCGTGCTGCTGTCGGGCGGCGCGGCGACATCGTCCAATCGCGACAATCCGATCACCAGGTACCAGACCGCCTCGGAGGCCGACGTCCAGGGATCGGGTCTGTCGTGGACGATCCTGCGGCCCTCGGGCTTCATGACCAACACCATGCAATGGGCCGAGCAATTGAAGGCGGGCGACCGGGTGCGCGCCCCGTTCGCCGACGTGCGGGTCGCCAATATCGACCCGTACGACATCGCCGCGGTCGCCGCCCGGGCCCTGACCTCGGACGGCCACGATGGACAGACCTATCGCCTGACCGGGCCGCAGTCGCTGCTGCCGTCCGATCGGGCGCAGATCCTCGGCGAGGCGCTCGGCCGCGACCTGGGCTTCGAGGCCCAGCCCCACGACGAGGCGTACGCCGAGATGGCCGCGGCGATGCCCGTGGAGTACGCGAACGCGTTCTTCAGCTTCTATCAGGACGGCACGCTGGACGAATCCCCGGTGAGCGACGCGGTGCCGCGGGTGCTGGACCGTCCGGGCCGGACATTCGCGCACTGGTGCCGAGAGAACGCCGGCGCTTTCGCCTGAGTCACGACGGGTCGACCTTCGCGATCGCCCGCATCACGGCGGGCAGCAGCCCCGACGTCCAGCGGAACGCGCGGGCCTCGACCGTCACGGGAACCACCGCGCGGTCGCGGCGCGCCGCCGAGAGGATCGCCCGCGCCACCTTCTCGGGGCCGTAGCCCCGCCGCGAGTACATGCCGGTGACCCGGTCCCGCTTGGCGTCCTGTGCCGCGGCGTCCAGCCCGGCGAAGGTGGTGGCGCGGGTGATGTTGGTGTTGATGAAGCCCGGGCACACCGCGCTGACCCCTACGCGATCGGCCGCCAGCTCGGCGCGCAGGCACTGCGACAGCATCAACACCGCCGCCTTGCTGGTGGCGTACACGGGAAGCACCTTGGACGGCGCGAAGGCCGCCGCCGACGCGACGTTGACGATCTGGCCGCTGCCGCGCCCGGCCATGAGGGGCGCGAATTCCTTGCAGCCGTGGATGACTCCCCACAGGTTGACGTCCAGCACCCGCCGCCAGTCCTCGCCGGTGGTGTCGAGGAACGGGCCCGAGTGGCCGACACCCGCGTTGTTGACGAGGACGTCGGGGACGCCGTGGTCGGCGGCGACGCTCTTGGCGAAGGCCCGCATGGCATCGGCGTCCGAAACGTCCACTTCGAAGGGATGCGTCCGCCGCGGGTCGACCGACATGTCGGACGTGAGACGCACGGCGTCGGCGTGGAGGTCGGCGGCGATCACCCGGCAACCCTCGGCGGCCAGCGCCAGGGCGGTGGCGCGGCCGATGCCGCTGCCCGCCCCCGTGACCACCGCGAGCCTGCCGTCCAGTCGCTTCGCCTTGCGGCCCTTGGCCCGGGGGCGCACCCGGTGCTCCTCCAGCGCGGGGGAGCGCTCGGCGCCGACGTGTCCGATGAACTCGCCGATCATGGCCGACAGGCGCCCCGGGTCGGTGAGCGGAACCCAGTGCGGCGCGTCGATCTCGCGGCGCCACAGCCGCGGAACCCACCGCGAGATGCCGCGGCTGAGTCCCGGCCCCACGTAGGCGTCGCGGGTGGGGCACACGACCTGCACGGGCACGGCCGTGAAGCGGGAGCGTGGGCGCAGCATGCGGGGCAGCATGTTGGCGCGATACAGCCGCATGCCGCGCAGGCCGTCCTGGTACACCGTCGGGGCGGGATGCCCGTCGACGGCCACGCCCTCGTTGCGGCGCAACAGCTTCTCCCAGCCCCGCGCGAAGCGCCTCCACACCATTGTCGACAACACGGGGACGTGAAAGGCCGCGATGTACCAACTGCGGGCCTGCTGGCGGCCCAGCTGCGCCAGGTGCCGCGGCGTCGGCCGCGCCAGCCTGTGCCGGATCCAATGTCCCATGTGGTCCAGACTCGGCCCGGAGATCGACGTGAAGGAGGCGAACCGGCTCTCGGCGCCGGGCCGCGTCACCGCCTCCCACGACTGGATCGAACCCCAGTCGTGCCCCACCAGGTGCACGGGCCGCTCGGGCGACACCGCCCCGGCCACCGCCCACGCGTCGGCGGCCAGGGCGTCCAGCCGCCAACCTCGCCGCCCGTTGGGGACGCCGGACTCCCCCGCGCCGCGCACGTCGTAGGCGACCACGTGGAAACGCTCGGCCAGGATCTCGGCGACCCGGTTCCACACCGCGTGGGTGTCGGGATAGCCGTGCACCAGCAGCACCGTGTCCGCCTCGGGGTCGCCCCACTCGAACACGGCCAGCTCGACGCCTCGCGACGTCACCGTCGTGTGCCTCATCGGTTCGCCTCCGCCTTCCAGCGTCGTACGTGTGGCAGGTCGTCGTCGAGCCAGTAGGCGTCGTCGTCGGTGACCACCAGGAGTTCCTCGAATTTGATGCCGACGTCGCCGTGCCCGATGTGCGGCTCGACGGCCCACAGGCCCGGGGTGGCGGGGTGTCGGGAGCTGCGCTTGTCCGCCCACAGGGGAGAGCGGCCGTGCGCGCGTTCGGCGATCAGCTCGCGTCCGAGCGTCTGCAGGGTGCGCACGCCGAAACCGAACATGGTGAATCGTTTGGGGCCGATGGCCTTCAGGCGGGTGACCTGGTGCCCGATCACCCGCCCAGGGTAGACCTTGTGACGGTTGTCGTGGCCCTGCTTGGCGATGAGCGCGTCGACGTCGCGATAGATGGCGTCGAGCTCGCGGCCCTCACGGACCGCGGTCAGGATCATGTCGCGGTACGCCGCGAGGTCGCGGTCGAGGCGTCGCCACGCCGGGTTGTGGCCCAGGGCCCCGCCGTATCCGATGTCGGCGGTATAACCGTCCACAATCGGCGCGCAGTCCAGCACAAACGGCATGCCCTCGGCGAGCGCGCGGTGGGAGGGGAAGAACTGCAGGGGTTGCCGGAATCGGCGAAAAGCCGTGCGATCGCCGAACCAGGCGAACGGGATGTGGAAGAAGTCGCTGACGCCGCCGGCGATGAGCTCGCGCCGCAGCCGGGCGGCCGCCTGGCGTTCGGTCACCCCCGGGCCCAGCCATCCGGCCACGCGCGTCGCCCGGTCGTAGGCCAGGGCCTGCACCTCGCGAAACCGCGCGATGTCGGCGTCGCTGTAGTCGAAGCCCGCCATGGGGCACCTCGCAATCGTGGGGGTCACAGGTCGAGCACCAGCGGGCCGTCGGCCCGGGAGACGCAGATCAACATGTCGCCGCGGTCGCGTTCGTCCCGCGTGAGGCGAGAGTCGTGGTGGCGCACCCGCCCCGACAGCACCCGTACCCGGCAGGTGCCGCAGAACCCCTGGCGGCAGGAGTAGGCGGTCTCGGGGCGGTGGGAGGCGATGACGTCCAGGACGGTGCGATCGGCGGGCACCCGCAGCACGGTCTGGCCGCGCGCCAAGGTGACCTCGAGTTCGCGTCCGTCTACTATGGGTGGCGGCGAGAAGCGCTCGAAGTGGAGGCGCGCGGCGGCGCAGTCGTCGAACGCTCTCAGCACCGCCTCCAGCATGGGCGGTGGCCCGCAGCAGTACACCGCGCCGCCTTGCGCCGCGGACGCCAGGAGCTCGCGGGCGTCGGGTACGCCGTCGGCGTCGTCGCTGCGCAGCACGACGCGGGAGGGGTTGAGCGCCTTCAGTTCCGAGGCGAACGGCATGCTCGCCGGGGTCCGTCCCGTGTAGATCAGGCGCCAGTCGGCGCCGAGGCGCTCGCAGTGGCGCGCCATCGCCGCGATCGGCGTAATGCCGATGCCGCCCGCCAGAAACAGGACGGGAACGTCCGCCACCAACGGAAACGCGTTGCGCGGACCCCGCGTGGCCACGGTGTCGCCGGGCCGCAGCCGATGCATCTCGCCCGATCCCGCGCCGATCCGCCGCACCGCGACCCGATAGGCGTGGGTCTCCTCCACGTCGCCGCACAGTGAGTACTGCCGCCACCTCCCCGACGGCAGCCGAACGTCGAGGTGCGCCCCGGGCCGCCACGCGGGCAGGGCCCCGCCGCCGTCGGCCACCAGCCGCAGCCCCGCGACGTCGTCGGCGGGCACCGTCACCTCGTCCACCCGCAGGCGCCGCAACGCATCCGAGCGCGGAGCCTCGGCGATGTCGCCGCCGAACACCCGCGACACCCACTGCAGGCCGTACATCAGGGCGGACGTGGCGCGCAGGAACCGGTCGGGGCGCCGCCGTCCATACAGGTCCGGCGGCGGCGGGGTCCTGGTGATCATCGCGCCGCCCGCGCCGCGGGAGAGCTGGCCAGATACGCCACCGCCTGCGGAGTCGAGCAGTCCCAGCTCGGGTGATACCCGGGCCGCAGATACCGCAGCATCCACCGCACCATGTGCCGGATCCGCGGCAGCAAACCGCGCCCGGCCGCCCGCATGAACGACCGCAGCCGCGCCCGCTTGCGTTGCGACAGCACGGGATCGGCCTCGATGAAGAACCGCAGCCCCCGCCACCACAGCATGATCAGCATGTACGCCACCGACAGCGCGCTGCGCACCCGCAGCGGGTAGCTCCTGTGGACATGGCGCGCGACGTCGAAGGCGACGTGCCGATGCTCGACCTCCTCGGAACCGTGCCAGCGCAACAGGTCCAGCATGTCGGGGTCGGCCCCGGCGGCGTCCAGTTCGCGGGCGTTGAGGACCCAATGGCCCAGGAATGCGGTGAAGTGCTCGATGGCCGCGATCACCGCGAGCCGCTCCACCAGGTAGCGGCGCCGCGCCCGCTCCGACAGCCCGGCGCGGTCGCCCAGCAGGTCGCGGAATATCCACTCCACTTGGCGGACATACGGACCCGGGTCGATGCCGCAGGCGTTGAGGTGTTCCACCACCTCGTTGTGGGCCTCGGCGTGCATGGTCTCCTGCCCGATGAAGCCCCGCACGTCCTCGCGGAGCCGGTCGTCGCGGATCAGGGGCAGCGCCTGCGTGAAGGTGCGCACGAACCAGCGCTCGCCCTCGGGAAGCAGCAGGTGGAGCACGTTGATGGTGTGGGTGGCGAAGGGCTCGCCGGGTATCCAGTGCAGCGGCAGCGTTTCCCAGTCGAATTGGACGTCGCGCGGGTGAAGGACGAGCGAGTCGTCGCCGGGTTCGGGGCGGTCTGACGTGGCCATGGGGCCTCCCGAGGCATTCTTACCCTGGAGTAATATTACTCGTCCGTAAGTATGTCATGAACCACGCGCGCCGCGCAAGATCGAAGGTGATGAAATGAGTACGTACCCGCATCTGTTGCGTCCCTTGGATCTCGGCTTCACGCAGCTGCGCAACCGCGTCGTCATGGGTTCGATGCACACCGGACTGGAGGACCGCGCCCGCGACCTCCCCCGACTCGCCGCCTACTTCGCCGAACGCGCCAGGGGCGGCGCCGGGCTCATCGTCACCGGCGGCTACGCCCCCAACCGCACCGGCTGGCTGCTGCCCTTCGCCGCGCGCCTCGGCGGCACCCGCGCCGCCGACGCCCACCGCGTGGTCACCGACGCCGTCCACGCCGAGGACGGCAAGATCGTCCTGCAGATCCTGCACGCCGGGCGCTACGCGTACCACCCCTTCAGCGTCTCCGCCTCCGCCCTCAAGGCGCCCATCAACCCGTTCCGTCCCCGGGCGCTGAGCACCTCCGGGGTCCGGCGCCAGATCGCCGACTTCGTCCGCTGCGCCACCCTGGCCCAGCGCGCGGGCTACGACGGCGTGGAGATCATGGGCTCCGAGGGCTACCTGATCAACCAGTTCCTGGCCGCGCGCACCAACCGCCGCCGCGACGCCTTCGGCGGCGACCTCGCCGCCCGGCTGCGGCTGCCCAGCGAGATCGTGGAGCGCACCCGGCGCGCGGTGGGGGAGAAGTTCATCATCGTCTACCGGATGTCCATGCTGGACCTGGTGAAGGACGGCCAGACCTTCGACGACACCGTCGCCCTGGCCCGGGCCGTCCAGTCGGCGGGCGCGACCATCATCGGCACCGGCATCGGCTGGCACGAGTCCCGGGTCCCCACCATCGTCACCTCGGTGCCCCGCGCCGCCTTCGCCTGGGCCACCCGCAGAATCCGCGAACAGGTCGACATCCCCGTGGTGGCTTCCAACCGCATCAACGCCCCCGACGACGCCGAGGCCCTGCTGGCCGACGGCAGCGCCGACCTGATCTCGCTGGCCCGCCCCCTGCTCGCCGATCCACAATGGGCCGCCAAGGCCGCGCGCGGGGCCGCCGACGAGATCAACACCTGCATCGCCTGCAACCAGGCCTGCCTCGACCACGCGTTCAGCCGCAAGCCCGTCACCTGCCTGGTCAACCCCCGCGCCGCCCGCGAGACCGAACCCGCCCTGCTGCCCACACCCACCCGCCGCGCCAAGCGCGTCGCCGTCATCGGGGCCGGACCGGCAGGCCTGGCCGCATCCACCACACTGGCCGAACGCGGCCACCACGTCGACCTTTACGAGGCAGGCGACTCCATCGGCGGGCAGTTCAATCTGGCCAGACGCATCCCCGGCAAGTCCGACTTCGCCGACACCATCCGCTACTTCTCCCGCCGCCTCGAACTGGCGGGCGTCAACGTCCGCCTCAACACCCCCGCCACCGCCGCCGACCTGGCGTCCGCGGGCTACGACGACGTCGTCCTGGCCACCGGCGTCCACCCCCGCATCCCCGCCACGCCGTCCATCGACCACCCCAAGGTGGTGTCCTATCTCGACGTCCTCGCCGGCGGTCACGCCCCCGGCGCCCGCGTCGCGGTGATCGGCGCGGGCGGTATCGGCTTCGACGTCGCCACGTACCTCACCGAACCCGAACACGCCGATTTCAACCGCGAATGGGGCGTCACCACCGACCCGTCCACCCCCGGGGGCCTGTCCACACCCGACCCCGCCGCGCCCGCCCGCGAGGTCTTCCTCCTGCAACGCAAGAAGACCCCGCTGGGCAAGAACCTCGCCAAGACCTCCGGCTGGGTGCATCGCGCCACCCTGAAACGCCGCGGCGTCACCATGCTGGCGGGCGTCTCCTACGACTCCATCGACGACGCCGGCCTGCACATCACCGTGGACGACAAGCCCCGCGTCCTCGACGTCGACACGGTGGTCATCTGCGCGGGCCAGGAACCCCGCCGCGACCTCCACGCCGACCTCACCGCCGCGGGAGTCCCCACCCACCTGATCGGCGGGGCCGACGTCGCCACCGAACTGGACGCCAAGCGCGCCATCGACCAGGCGACGCGGCTCGCGGTGCGGCTGTAGACATTCGCGTGTGGATGGTCGCGTCGTCGACCGGGTATCGTGGGTGCGGGACGACAACGGGACGGACGATGACCCACGACCCCACGGACGAGATATTCGCCGAGCTTGAAGCCACCGCCGCCGAGCGCGCCGAGCGGGAGGACCCGCCGATCGATCCGGTGCTGTCCGGCGGATTGCTGCCCCCCGAGTCGATCGAGGCCGTTCGCGCCAGGCGCGCCGCCGAAGACGCCGAGGCCGTCGCCGAGCGGGACCGCTTCAGGCGGGAGCAGCTCGCGTATGGCCTCGCTTGGGCCCTGGTCCTCCAGCAGGGCCGCCGCAATCGGCGCTGAGGTCCTCACGGCTTCGCCGCGCGCTAACAGGTCCCCGCCCTCGTCGACCAGGCGGGAGATCTCGCGCTGGATCAGGCCGAGCCGGGCGTCCTTGATGAGCGGCATGCGACGGCGGCGGTTGCGCACCTCCCGCAAGTCGATGTCCACCGTGAGCAGTTCCTCGGCGAACGTGGCCGCCTCGGCCACCTGGTGTCCCCACGGGTCGACCACGTGCGAGTCGCCGAAGAACTTCAGCTCGCCCTCGGTGCCGACGCGGTTGACGAAGATGACGTAGAGCTGGTAGATCCGTCCATAGAAGAGCGTGATGTCGTGCCAGTACTCGGCGGCGTCGTAGTGCTCGGGGAAGCGGCTCTGCGAGCCCGCCGCGGGAACGATCAGGGCGCGGGCGCCGTCCTGGGTCGCGATGAACGCCAGCGGCGGTTGCCAGGCGTCGCTGCAGATCAGCGTCGCCATGGTGGTGTCGGCGCCGACCGAGAACGCGCGCAGCGACTGCCCGGGCGCGAAGTGCTTGCGTTCCTCGAAGATCGAGTACGTCGGCAGATGCAGCTTGCGGTGAACGTGGACGAGGCGGTCGCCCTCGTAGTACACGGCGCTGTTGTAGGTGTGCGGGCTGCGCTTGGCGTCCTCGGCGAGCCCGATGTGGAGGCCCATGGGGGCGGCGCGGCGGGCGAGCTCCACGACGCGCGGGTCGTCGACCGTGATCGAGACGTCCTGCTCGACCGCGCCGACGGAGTATCCCGACAGGAACAGCTCGGGGAACACGATGAGGTCGCTGCCGTCGCCCTTGGCCCGATCGATGGCCTCGGTCGCCTTGTCCACATTGGCGTCGATATCGCCCAACACCGGGTCGAGTTGCGCGAGCGTGATCCGCATGCGCAGATGGTAATCGTGCGCGGGCCGCAACGGAAGTACATGGATCAATCGTTATCGACGCGCGTCATCGGGCGGCGCGGCCGAGGTATTCGAGCAGGTCGTCGACGAGGTCGGCGGGACCCGCGTGTCCCTTGCCGTCGGGCCGCAGGTGACCGGCGGCGGCGAGATCGGCGGCGCCGTGGGCCAGCGCGCGTACCAGCGCGGCCATGCGCTCGGGGTCGCCGGCGGGGACGTCGCCCGCGTCCTGTGCCGCGGTGACGATGTCGATCAGTGTGGCGTGGGCGGCGGTGGCCGCCTCGGTGAGTTCGGGGGTGCCGGTGGTCCAGGCGCCGTAGACGAGCTTGAAGCGGGCGGGGTGCTGGCGGGCGGCGGCGATGTAGCCGCGCAGGGCGGCGCGCAGCACGTCGCGGGGGGATCCGGCGCGGGCGACGGTGGCGCGCAGAAAGGCGACGCGGGCGTCGAGCTCGCGGGCCGCGATCGCCGCCAGCAGCGCCTCCTTGCTGGGGAAGTGCTTGTACGGGGCGTTGTGCGAGACGCCGGCGCGGCGCCCGACCTCGCGCAGGGTCACCGCGGCGACGCCCCCGGAATCCAGGAGGCCGGTGGCGGCGTCGACCAGGCAGCCGCGGGTGTCGGTGGGCACGGGCTCATCGTAGCGGCAGGTTGACGTTGTCAACCCATCCTTGATAGGTTGACAACGTCAACCTGAGCACTAGCGAGATGGAGAATGTTGTGTCACAAGGCATGGAGGCCGTCGTCACGGGCGCGACCTCGGGAATCGGCGAGGCCATCGCGCGCCGGCTGGCGGCCGACGGAGCCACCGTCACCGTGGTGGGGCGCGATGCCGAGCGTCTGGAACGGACCCTCGCGCGGATCGAACGAGCGGTGCCCGCGGCCCGCCTCCGTCCGGAACTGGCCGACCTGTCCCTCATGGAGGACGTGCGGGCGCTGGCCGAACGCCTGGCAAGGCGACCGTCGTTGGACGCCGTGATCAGCAACGCCGCGGTGATCGCGCCGGTGGACGCCGTCACCTCCGAGGGGCTGCGGCGCGTCGTGGCGGTCAACCACCTCGCGCCGTATCTGTTGCTGCGACTGCTGGGCGACCACATCGGCGACCGGCACGCCGCCAGATTCGTCATGGTGGCGGCCGACCCGCGGCGCCTGGCCGACCGCCCCGTCGACGTCGACGACGTGGCAATGAGTCGCGCCGACACCTGGCCGATCGCCGCGCTGCGGCCCTTCGCGGCCTACGGACTCACCAAGAACATGAACACGATGGTCGCCTACGCGCTGGCGCGCCGCCTGCGCGGCACGGCGATCACGGTGAACGCGGCCCACCCCGGCATCGTGGCGGGAACCCGGCTCGGGGGCGAGATGGACGACTCCGCCATCCAACAGTTCCACGACGATGTGGACTTCGACCCCGCCGAGCTCATCGACGTCGACGCCGGGGCCGACACCCCCGCCTGGCTCGCCACCGCGACGGAACCGAAGGGCGTGAGCGGCGCGTTCTTCGTCAAGCGCGCCAAGGTGACCACGGCACCCCACACCACCGACCGCCACCGTTGCGATCGCCTGTGGGACGCCTCCGCCCGGCTCGTGGGCCTGGACTGATCGCCTCAGGCGATGCGTTCCAGCCACTCCCGCAACGCCTCGGCCTCGCGCGGCAGCAGGTTGGCGTCGCGCTGGCGGCCGCGGATGGCGTTGGCGAGCTGCGGAGTCGGGTCGTCGTCCACCTTGGGCAGAAACGCGTCGAGGATCCTGTGCCGCAGGGACTCCACGACCGCCGGGTCCACGCCGTCGGGCTGGGAGCTGCGCAGCAGGACGACCGTGCTGGCGACGTCGAGCGCGGGATCGCCCGCCCGGGCGTTGACCCAGTCGATCACGACGGGGCCGTCGTCGGTGAGGATCACGTTGGCGGGGTGGAGATCGAGGTGGAGGACGCGATCGTCCCCGGCCCGCCACCCGGGCAGCCAGTCGGGGGCGGCGATGCGGTGCAGGCGGTTGTGGAGGTCGGCGAGCAGGGCGCCGTGCGCGGGGCCGCCGCGCACCGACACCTCCAGCGCGACGGGACCGTGGAGGCGCTGCATCACCAGGTCGGGGCCCGAAACGTCGTGCACCAGGGGAACCGGATACCCCGCCTCGTGCAGGAACGTCAACAGGCGCGCCTGGTCGCCGACGCCGCGACCGTCGCGATTGCGGCGCAGCACCCGGTCGTCGTCCAGCGCGAACACGTCGGCGTCGCGGCCCCGGCCGATCAGCGGCAGATCGATGGCGGGCTCCCTTCTCGTGTCACCGACCTTAAGGGAGCGATCGCCGCGCGGCAACGGTCTTTTGGCCTCAGCGCGGCTTGCGGGCGTGCACCACCTCGAACAGGCCGATCGTGCGGCTGCGTATCGACGTCAGGCCCCGCTGCGCCAGGGCGTCGGGTATCTCGTCGGGCCCGAACATCCGCGCCTGGCTGGCCCACTCCAGCAGGGTGGTCACCGGCCGCAGCAGGGTGCCCGCGCGGCCGGTGGTGATGATGGTGGCCCGCCCGCCCGGCGCCAGCACCCGGGCGATCTCGTCGTACACGGGCGACGGGTCGGGCACCAGCTGGAGCATCGCCACGCAGCACACCGCGTCGAAGACGCCGTCGGCGAAGGCCACGGACGTGGCGTCTCCGCGCGTGAACACCACGTTGTCGGCGTCGGTGCTGGTCACCGCGCGTTGCAGCATCGGGCGCGAGATGTCGACGCCCACCACCAGGCCCTCGTCGCCGACCTGGCGCGACAGCATCCGGCTGATGTTGCCCGGGCCCGAACCCAGGTCGAGCACGGTGTCGCCGGGCGCCAGCTCGAGTCGGCCGTGGATATCGCGCAGCCACGGCGGCGTCAGCGCGCTTGGCAGGTCGTAGATTCTGGTGTACATCTGGACACCGGTCGACGTCGTCCACAGTCGCTGGACCCGCATCGACGCCTCGGACGGCTCGTCGGGCAACAGATCGAGAAACCCCTGCCCGATGTCGGGACGGCGCGGCGGTTGCCGCAGCAGGTCCAGGGTCCGGTGCAGCGCTTTGGATCGCGAGTTGAGCATCGTTCCTCCTGCGACGGGGTCGAGGCCGACTCCCATGGTAGGTGAGTGATCGCGTGGAACTGGACAGGCGGACGTATCGCCGCGGGTCCACCGTGGCCGCGGGCTGGTTCAGCCTGGTCCTGGTGGCCGCGCTGGGCGGGGTGATCGCGCTGGGCGTGACCGTCTCTCGGAGCTGGGACGCCGGGGCCGCCGCGATGATGTCGATGTTGTGCCTGTGTGGACTGTTGACCTGGACGGCGACGATCCGACCGCGAGTCATCCTGGGCCCCCACGACATCGTGTGGAGGAGTGCCTTCACCGACCGCGTGATCCCGTACCAAAGGGTGGCCTACGCCCACTACGACGCCGGGCGCGCCTGGCTGGAGCTGACCGATCGCTCCACCGTGGAGGGTGGGGCTTTCGGTCGCGGCCGGCTCGCGGCCCGGCGCGGCGACGCCGCCGCGCGCGCCATGGTCACCGAGCTGACCAAGCGCACCGACCTGGTGCCCATCGACCTCGAGACGCCCGAACCGCGGGCGCGAGACAGGGTGTGGCTGGTCTGGGTGGCGATGGGGCTCGGGCTGGTGGCGATCGTGTTGATCACCATCGACCAGCGGTGACGGCCCGCTACCGCAGCAGGCTCCGAAAGCTGCTCGGCAGCGCCCCGGCGGCCGCGGTGTCCAGCAGCCAGCGGGTCTGCGACACCCCGCGCACCCCGGCGGCCGGCGCCTGCTTCGGACCGGCCCCCGACATCGCCAGCGCCACGGCGTCCGACTTGCCGGAGCCCGAGGCGATCAGCCACACCTCTTCGGCGCTGTTGATCGTCGGGTAGGTCAGCGTGATCCGGCGCGGCGGCGGCTTCGGGGCGCCGCGCACCGCCACCACCGGGCGGTCCTCGTAGATGGCGGGCTGCCCGGGAAAGACCGAGGCGACGTGGGCGTCCTCGCCGACGCCGAGCATCAGGACGTCGAAGTGCGGGTGCTCCTGGTGGCCGGGGCGGGCCGCGGCGGCCAGCTCGGCCGCGTAGCCCGCGGCGGCGGCCTCCGGGTCGTCGCCGTACTCGCCGTCGGAGGTGGGCATGGCGTGGACCCGCTTCTCGTCCACCGGGAGCGCGGCCAGCAGGGACTCCCGCGCCTGGGTCTCGTTGCGGTCCGGATCGCCGGCGGGCAGGAAGCGCTCGTCGCCCCACCAGAAGTCGACCCGGGACCAGTCGATGGCGTGCCGCACCGGGCTGTCGGCCAGCGCCTGGTGGAAGCGGGCGGCGATCCGGCCGCCGGTGAGCACGATGGACGCCTCGCCGCGGGCGGCCTGGGCGTCGATGATGGTGGTGGCCAGCCGCGCGGCCACCGACAGGGCCAGCACCCCGGGATCGGGGTGCACCACGACGCTGGCCGAGGTCACGACGCCACCGGCTCCGGCTCGGCGAGACCGGGGGAGCTGGTGAACTTGGTCAGCGCTGCCCGGTACGGCTGGTCCGGGTCGAGGTGGCGGAGCTCCTCGGCGAGCAGCTCGCCGAGGGTGCGGCCGTTGATGGTCTGCGTGCGGTCCGGGAAACCGGTGCGGCGCAACACCGTCGTGCCGACCTTGTCGCGGTGGACGGCGATCTCGTCGCCGTTGGCGAGCCGGAACGACACGCCCTGGATCGCCGGCAGGTGCTCGCTGTTGCGCACCACGTCGGTGTCGTCGATGGTGGGCGTGACGCCGAGCTTGGTGCCCAGCCAGCCCGCCATCAGCGCCGCCGACGGATCGGTGGCCTTGGCGGTGATCGAGATCGCCTCGGCCGGCGCCGTGGCCGTGTCGAAGGCGCTGGCGATCAGGGTGCGCCAGAAGGTGATGCGGGTCCAGGAGATGTCGGTGTCGCCGGGGGCGTAGTCGCGGGAGCGCTGCTTCAGCGCCGCCAGCGGGTCATCGGAGCGTGCCGCGTAGGTGATGCGCCGGTCGGCGAACGCGCCCAGCGGGTCGTCGGCGGTGCAGTTGGGCGGCGGGACGAACCAGCAGGTCACCACGGGAACGTCGGGCGCCAGCAGCGGACCGACCACCGACTCGGCGTGCCGCGACAGCGCGCCGTGCATCCGCATCACCACGGCCTCGCACGGGCCCAGCCGCCCGCCCACCACGATCTCGGCGTCCAGCCGGGGCTCGGGCGCCTCCTCGTCGCGGCGCACCACGATGAGCAGCCGACACGGGTGTTGTTGGGCGGCGATGGTCAGCGCGGCCTCGGCCTCGCGCTCGCCCTTCTCGTCGACGACGACCACCAGGTTGAGGGCCACACCGCTGGTGTCGCCGGAGGAATGGCGCTCGGCGGCCAAGGCCGCGACCACCTCGGTGGCGGTGGTATCCCACAGCGCGATCACGAAGCTCTCCTTTGGATTGTCACAGTCGGCGCCAGGCGCGCCCGTCGGCGGCGAGCATGCGCTCCGACGCCTCCGGCCCCCAGGTTCCCGCCGGATACGGTTCGGGTTTGCGCTCGGCCCAGAACTCCTCGAGCGGGTCGACCACCGCCCAGCTGGCCTCCACCTCGGCGGCGTCGGGGAACAGCGTCTTGTCTCCCAACAGGACGTCGCGGATCAACCGCTCGTACGCCTCCGGGCTGGACTCGGTGAACGCCTCTCCATAGTGGAAGTCCATGGAGATGTCGCGCAGCTCCATGCCGGTGCCCGGCACCTTGGAGCCGAACTTCACGGTGACGCCCTCGTCGGGCTGCACCCGGATCACCAGCTGGTTCTGGCCCAGGGTCTCGGTGTCGTAGTCGTGGAACGGCAGGTGCGGCGCCCGCTTGAAGATCACCGCGATCTCGGTGACCCGGCGGGGCATCCGCTTGCCGGTGCGCACGTAGAACGGCACCCCCGCCCACCGTCGATTCTGGATGTTGAGGCGGACGGCCGCGTAGGTCTCGGTGGCGGACGTGGCCGGGATGTTGTCCTCGGACACGTAGCCCTTCACCTGGCCGCCCGACACCCAGCCGTCGGTGTACTGGCCGCGCACCGCGTAGGTCTCCAGGTCCTCCGGCAGGGTGATGGCGCGCAACACCTTCAGCTTCTCGGTGCGGATCTCGTCGGCGGCGTAACCCACCGGCTCCTCCATGGCGGTCAACGCCAGCAGCTGCAGCAGGTGGTTTTGCAGGACGTCGCGCGCCGCGCCGGCCGTGTCGTAGAAACCGGCGCGCGAGCCGATGCCCACGTCCTCGGCCATGGTGATCTGCACTGAGTCCACGTAGTTGGCGTTCCAGACCGGCTCGAACAGGGCGTTGGCGAAGCGCAGCGCCAGGATGTTCTGGACCGTCTCCTTGCCCAGGTAATGGTCGATCCGGAACACGTCGTCGATGGTGAACACGTCGTCGACCAGGTCGTCCAGCTCGCGGGCCGAGTCCAGGTCGTTGCCGAAGGGCTTTTCCACCACGACGCGCCGCCAACCGCCGCTGGCGCTGTTGTCGGCGGCGCCGGTGCGTTCCAGCTGGCGCAGCACGACGGGGAACGCCCCCGGCGGGATCGAGAAGTAGAACGCGGCGTTGCCGGGGATCGCGTGCGAGTTACGCAGATCGTCCAGCGTGGACGCCAGGGTGTCAAAGGCCTCGTCGTCGTCGAAGGAACCGGGCACGAACTTGAAGTTGCCCGCCAGCCGGTTCCACACGTCCTCGCGCCACGGGGTGCGGGCGTGGTCCTTGGCGGCCTCGCGGGCCAGCTCCTCGAACTCGCCGTGGTCCCAGTCGCGCCGGGCGAAGCCCAGGATGACGAAGGCGGCGGGCAGCTGGCCGCGGTTGGCCAGGTCGTACACGGCCGGGATCAGCTTCTTGCGGGCCAGATCGCCGGTCACGCCGAAGATCACCAGCCCGCAGGGCTCGGGGATGTGCGGCAACCGGCGATCCTGCGGATCGCGCAGCGGGTTGCTGGACTCGGACGGCGTGATCACGGCCTGGTCAACTCCTTGACGGCGGCGAGCAGCTGGGCGACACCGGCCCGGCGGTCGGTGAGGTGCAGTCTCAACAGCGGGCGGGCCCGGGTGGCCAGCGCGCGGCGGTCGCCGGCCGACTGGGCGGCCTGCAGACCGGCGAAGCCGTAGGAGCGGCCCGGGACCTCGAGGTCGGCGCCGGTGTCCCCGGTGATCTGGAGGAACACGCCGGTCTGACGCCCTCCCTTGTGGAACTGTCCGGTGGAGTGCAGGAAGCGCGGCCCCCAGCCGAAGGTGACCGGGGCGGCGGTCCGTTCGGCCAGCAGCGCCCGCAGCTCGGCGGTCTCGGCGTCGGCGGCCCGGTCCAGGTAGGCCATCACCGCGAGGTATCCGTCGGGTCCGGGCTGCGCGAGCAGGTCGCCCAGGGCCCCGGCCAGGTCGGTGGCGGCGGCGCCGTACACCACGACCGCGCCCTCGGTGAAGCTCGGCTCCTCCCGCGGCGCACCGGATTCCAGGATCTTCTTGGTGTTGTCCTTGCTCTCGGCCACGTTGGGCTGGTCGAAGGGGTCGATCTCCAGCAGCCGGCCGGCGTAGGCGGTGGCCAGCTCCCAGCACAGGAACTGGGCGCCCAGCGGGCCGTTGACGGCGACGTCGGGGTTGCCGACCTTGTTGCGGGTGTCGAAGCCGGGCGGCTTGGAGCCGCCGACCACGGCCGACAGCACGCCCTCGCCCTCCGCGCCGGGGGCCACCACGGACTCCACGACCACCGGCAGCACGCCGGTGCCGTTCTTGCCGGTGGACTCGGCGATCAGCTGCTCGGCCCAGTCGCCCAGGCCCACGATGCCGCTGCCGTCGTCGGCGATGGAGATGGTGGGCCGCGAGGCCAACACCGCCCCCAGGAGCAGCGCCGGGTTGTCGGGAGCCTTGGCGGCGATGGTTGCCGCGAAGGACTCGGCGTCGTCGAGCAGCTCGGCGACGTTCACCCCCGCCAGCGCGGCGGGAACCAGGCCGAAGGCCGTGAGCGCGGAGTAGCGGCCGCCCACGTCCGGGTCGGCCAGGAACACGGTGGCCTTCATGGCCTGCCCGAGCTGCTCCAGCGGGGAGCCGGGGTCGGTGACCACGACGAAGTGCTTGCCGACGTCCTTGACGCCGGAGTCGGTGAACGCCTGGGCGAAGGCGCGCCGGATGCTCTCGGTCTCGATGGTGCCGCCCGACTTGCTGGACACCACGACCAGCGTGGACTCCAGGTCCTGTTCGAGGGCGGCGCGGATCTGCCCGGGATCGGTGGTGTCCAGGACGGTCAGCGGCCGGTCGAGGGTGCGGCAGATGACCTCCGGCGCCAGGGACGAGCCGCCCATTCCGGCCAGCACCACCTTGGTGAGGCCGCTGTCGCGCATCCGGGTGCGGACCTCGTCCAGCTTGGGCAGCAGCGCCCGGCTGCGCACGAAGGTGTCCACCCAGCCCAGCCGGACGGCGGCCTCGGATTCGGCGTCGGGACCCCACAGGGTCGCGTCCAGCGCGGCGAGCTTGGCGGGAACGTCGTCGCGGGTGAGCGCGTCCAGCGACCCGTCGGCATCCACTGTGGTGGTGACGGCGAGGCCGCCGGCGGCATCCATCCGGGTCATGGTCAGGCTCCCGCCTTCTCGTCAAGCGCGGCGCGCACGCTGGTCAACAGGTCGTTCCAGCTGGCGATGAATTTTTCCACACCTTCGCGTTCCAGGGTGGCGATCACGTCGTCGTAGTCGACGCCGACCTCGCCCAGACCGTCCAATGCGGCCTTGGCGTCGGCGTAGTTGCCGGTGACGTTGTCGGCGGAGGTGTCGCCGTGGTCGGCGTAGGCGTTCAGGGTGGCCTCGGGCATCGTGTTGACCGTGTTGGCCACGATCAGGTCCTCGACGTACAGCACGTCGCTGTAGTCGGGGTTCTTGGTGCCCGTCGACGCCCACAGCGGACGCTGCACCTTGGCGCCCTTGCCCTCCAGGGCGCGCCACCGGTCGGAGTCGAAGGTCTCGGTGTAGATCTCGAAGGCGCGCCGCGCGTTGGCCACCGCGGAGGTTCCCTTGAGCGCCAAGGCCTCGGGCGTGCCGATCTTGTCCAGCCGCGGGTCCACCTCGGTGTCGACCCGGGACACGAAGAACGACGCCACCGAGGCCATGGGGGACAGGTCGTGGCCGTTGGCGGCCGCCCGCTCCAGGCCCTCGAAGAACGCGTCCATCACCTGCCGGTAGCGCTCCAGGCCGAAGATCAGGGTCACGTTGACGCTGATGCCCTCGGCCAGGGTCGCCGCGATGGCGGGGATGCCCGCGTCGGTGGCGGGAATCTTGATGAACAGGTTCTCCCTGTCCACCTGCCACCACAGGGCCTTGGCCTCGGCGATGGTGCCCGCGGTGTCGTGCGCCAGCCGGGGATCCACCTCAATGGACACCCGGCCGTCGGCGCCGCCGCTGGTCTCGTAGACCCCGCGCAGCTCGTCGCACGCCCAGCGCACGTCGTAGGTGGTGATGGCGCGGGCCGCCTCGTTCACGTCGACGCCGCGCGCCGCCAGGTCCGACAGCTGATCGGCGTAGTGGTCCCCGGACGACAGCGCCTTGGAGAAGATGGTGGGGTTGCTGGTGACGCCGACGACGTGCCTGGTGTCGCGCAGCTCGGCCAGGTTTCCCGTCGACAGCCGCTGCCGCGAGATGTCGTCGAGCCACACCGCGACGCCCGCCGCGGACAATTCCCCGAGCCTGTCCTGAGTAGTCATTGTTCGGACTCCTTGTGTACGAGAGGCTGTCAACCGCCGAGTTTGGACAGCGACCGCTGGGCCGCCGCGACCACCGCCTCGGCGGTGATGCCGAATTCCTGATAGATCCGTTGGTACGGAGCGCTCGCCCCGAAGTGCTCGATGCTGACGGATTCCCCGTTGTCTCCGACCAGGTCGCGCCACGACATCGCCACACCCGCTTCGACGCTCACGCGGGCCCTGACATTCCCGGGCAGCACGCTTTCGCGGTACGTCTCGTCCTGTTCTTTGAACCACTCCATGCACGGAACCGAGACCACTCGGGTCGGGATGCCTTGGGATTGAAGCGTTTCGCGCGCCGCCACTGCCAGCGAAACCTCGGAGCCGGACCCCATGAGGATCACCTGGGGGGCGCCGCCGTCGGCCTCGGCCAGCACGTACGCGCCGCGCACCGTGTTCTCGGCGGGCCCGAAGGTCTCGCGGTCGAAGGTGGGCACGTTCTGGCGGGTGAGCGCCAGTCCGGTGGGCCGGTCGGTGTGCTCCAGCGCCGCGCGCCACGCCCACGCCGTCTCGTTGGCGTCGGCCGGGCGCACCACGTCCAGTCCCGGGATCGCCCGCAGCGCCGACAGGTGCTCGATGGGCTGGTGGGTCGGGCCGTCCTCGCCCAGGCCGATCGAGTCGTGGCTCCACACGAACACCACCGGCAGCTTCATCAGCGCCGACAGCCGCACCGCCGGGCGCATGTAGTCGCTGAACACCAGGAAGGTGCCGCCGTAGGGCCGGGTGCCGCCGTGCAGGGTGATGCCGTTGCAGATGGCGCCCATGGCGTGTTCGCGGATGCCGAAGTGCAGGGTGCGGCCGTAGGGGTTGCCGGGGAACTTCTTGCTGGCCCGCTCGGGCGGCAGGAAGGACGGCTCGCCATCCATGGTGGTGTTGTTGCTGCCGGCCAGGTCGGCCGAGCCGCCCCACAGCTCCGGCAGCACCGGCGCCAGCGCCGACAACACCTTTCCGGACGCCGCGCGGGTGGCCACGCCCTTGGCGTCGGCGTCGAACACCGGCAGCGCGTCGGTCCACCCGGACGGCAGCTCCCGCCGCGACATCCGGTCGAACAGCTCCCGGCGGTCCGGGTTGGCCAGCGCCCACGCGTCGAAGTCGTCCTGCCAGCGCCGGTGCTCCGCCCGGCCGCGCGCGACAACGTCGCGGGCGTGACCGAGCACCTCGTCGTCGACGGCGAAGCTGGATTGGGGATCGAAACCCAACAGCCGCTTGGTTTCGGCGGCCTCCTCGGTGCCCAGCTTGGACCCGTGGATTCCGCCGGTGTTCTGCTTATTGGGGGCGGGCCAGCCGATGATGGTCTTCAGCGTGATGAACGACGGCTTGTCGGTGACGGCCTTGGCCGCCTCGATCGCCTCGTACAGGGCGCCGATGTTCTCCTCGTGGCGCCCGTCGGGCCGCCAGTCCACCGTCTGGACGTGCCAGCCGTAGGCGGCGTAACGCTGGTTGACGTCCTCCGCCAGGGCGATGGAAGTATCGTCCTCAATGGAGATCTGGTTGTCGTCGTAGATGACCACCAGGTTGCCCAGCTCCTGGACGCCGGCGAGCGCGCTGGCCTCGTGGCTGATGCCCTCCTCGATGTCACCGTCCAACAGAACACGTAGACGTTGTGGTCGAAGGGGGAGGCTCCCGGCGCGGCGTCGGGGTCGTACAGCCCGCGCTCGCGGCGGGCCGCCATCGCCATGCCGACCGCCGTGGCGACGCCCTGACCCAGCGGGCCGGTGGTGGTCTCCACGCCGCGGGTGTGGCCGTGCTCGGGGTGGCCGGGGGTCAGCGAACCCCACTGCCGCAACGCCTTCAAGTCGTCCAGCTCCAGCCCGTAACCCGACAGGTAGAGCTGGATGTACAGGGTGAGGCTCGAGTGTCCACATGAAAGGACGAACCGGTCGCGACCCACCCAGTCGGGGTCGGACGGGTCATGGCGCATCACCCGCTGGAACAACAGATAGGCCGCCGGTGCCAGACTCATCGCCGTGCCGGGATGGCCGTTGCCCGCCTTCTCGACCGCGTCCACCGCCAACATTCTGACGGTGTCGACCGCCCGACTATCGAGACTGGACCATTCCAGCGAAGCAGCCACGGCTCCCGCCTCCTCTTGAGATATCCGTGATTCGACAGGCTCGACCATACCCACCGGCCACCGCCCGGGCGGGTCAGGCATCGGAAATTCGCTCACGGCTCAACGGCGCGGGTCACACCCGTTTCGACCGGCCCCGCCAGCAGCACGCTCGCACAGCGGAATACTCTCTTCCACGATGAGTTCCACGTTCTGTAGTAGAGACGAGAGGCCGGTGCGTGCATGACCGTCCAGCGGATCGCCGAGGGCCCCACGCGGACGATCGTCATCGACACCGGACGTGAAACCCCCGCCGCCGAGACCAACC
>NZ_DASQPW010000226.1:0-19973 GCF_035643755.1 Stackebrandtia sp.
GGTAGCGGCGATTCGGTATCGTGGTGATCGAGTGTGGCGCGGGAAATGGCGACGGGAGGCCACAGTGGAGTTCCGGCTGTTGGGGCCCCTGGAGATCATCGGCGACGACGGACGGCCCCTGGAGATTCCAGGACGGGTGCACCCACGGTTGCTTGCGGTGCTGCTACTGGACGCGGGACGGGTTTTGTCGCCGTCGACGTTGATCGAGGCCGTGTGGGATGGCGATGCCCCGGCTACCGCGATCAACCAGCTGCGCAATTCGGTGCCGGTGCTGCGCAAAGCGCTCGGCGAGCGTGTCGAACGCTCCGGACAGCAGTACCGGATCCGCGCCGACGACAGTGAACTGGACTTCCGCCGGTTCACCCGGTCCGTGGCCAAGGCGCGAACCCTGCGGTCCTCCGGCGACGATCGTGGCGCGCTGGGCGAGCTTCGGACGGGCCTGGAGTTGTGGCGCGGTGGGGTGCTGTCCGGGATGAGCGGACGCCACTTTCACGCCGCAGCGTCCGCATTGGAGGAACAACGGTTGACCGCGGTGGAAGACCGCATCGACCTGGAGCTTGCTCTCAACGAACATTCGGGCGTCGTCGCCGATCTGCGGCGGCTGGTGGTCGACCACCCGCACCGGCAGCGCATCGTGGGCCAGTTGATGCTGGCGTTGTATCGCGAGGGCCGCGCACCCGAGGCATTGGAGATCTACCAGGCGGTCAACCGCACACTCGCCGACGAACTTGGAATCGACGTCGGCAACGCGCTGCGGGACCTGCACACGGCCATTCTGCGAGACGACCAGTCCCTGATGTCGTACCTTCCCCGAGACGGTGCCGCCTCGTCACCCTCGCCCACCCCGGCCTCCCCGTCCCCGCGGGTACCGGCGCAGCTTCCCGCTCGTCCGATGGGGTTCGTTGGCCGGGCCGCGCAGCTTTCCGCGCTGAACGATCAGCTGACGGACATTGAGCAGCCGCGCTTTTGTCTCATCGCGGGCCCGGCCGGTGTGGGCAAGACTGCGCTGGCAGTGCATTGGGGACACCACGTGCGCGACCGGTTCCCAGATGGACAGTTGTATGTCAATCTCCAAGGATTCGATCCCCATGGCCCCGTCGATGTGACGCGCGCATTGGACGGGCTCGTTCGTGCTCTCCAGCCCGCGGACATGGCAGTGCCAACCGACATCGACGCGCTCACGGGACTGTATCGATCCCTGGTCGACGATCTTCGCGTGTTGATCGTGGTGGACAACGCGCGTGATGCCGCCCAGGTGCGCCGGTTGCTGCCGCCCGGTAGCACCTGTTTCACGATCATTACCAGCCGTAACAGGCTCGCCGGACTCACCGCCATCGACTCGGTGAGGCACATGCGGCTATCACCGCTGCCGCGCAGCGAAGCGGTGAACCTGCTCGCCGAATCGGCGGCCGGGCCACAGGTTCGGGTCAGCTCCGACGAATGGCACCAGCTCGCCGAGCTTTGCGGTGACCTCCCACTTGCCTTGCGTATCGCTTCGGCCCATCTGGACACCCACACGGGTTTGTCCGCATCGGATTACATTTCCGAGCTGGGAGAGTCCGATCGGCTTGACGCTTTGACCATCGACGGTGATCCCGATGCTTCTGTCTCCTCGGCGTTGGAGCAGTCGTTTCTCGCGCTGGACATCCGTTCTCAAACCGTGTTGTGCCTACTGGGACTTGTCCCGGGCAACGACTTTCCTCACGCGCTGGTTGGCGCGGTAGGTGGCATACCGCCAGCGGCAGCGCAAGGCGTCCTGCGTCAGCTCGAAACCGCTCACCTTGTCGAGCACCACAGTTTCGGGCGTTCGCGGTTTCACGACCTCACCAAGGAATACGCGCGCCAACGCGTCGCCCAAACGACCAGCCAAGCCGTTCAAGAAGCGGCGATCGGCCGGGCCATTGACTGGTATCACGACCGGCGCTTTGACCGACTCACCGACAATTACGACAACCTCGTCAGCGCGGTCCAGTCCTGGAACAGTCACCCGCACCTGTGGAAACTGCTGGATGCGTTGTGCGCGATGTCGTCCACCGGGCATGATATTTCCGTTATCACCCCCTTCCTCGACGCGGCGCTGCAGCGAGCCTTGGAACAGGATGACGTTCCCGCAGTCCAGGCCATATATCACTGCAAGGGGCAGGTGAAGGCAAACGCCGGCGATCACGCCAGCGATCTGGCATACAGCCGCAAAGCGCGGGACGCGGGCCCCGACCCCACCGGCTACTACGCTTACTGCTTGGCGGGAGCGCTGCACAACTCTGCGGATCCGGTCGCCGCCGAGCGATTCCTTACCGAGTCGATGAGGCACGCACAAGCCACGGGCAACACACACGTGCTCATGTCAAGCGGGCGACTTCTCGGGCACATCCACCATAATTCGGGGCGATACCCTCAAGCCGAGGCTGTGCTCACCGAGGCATTGACATACGGTCCATCGACACGACTATCCAGTCTCACACAGGCGATAGAAATAATCCTGGCACGTATCCATATCGATACCGGTCACGTCGACACCGCACGTCAGGTGTTGCAAGCCGTGCTCAATGAGCCACACATACTCGCGCCCAACAGCCATCGGATGGCTTTGATGGCACGATCGGAAATTCACGTCTTTGCCGACGATTTTGAACTTGCTTTGGACGATCTCGAGCGCGCGCTCGATCTGAGCCAAGCGCGGGCCGAACGGTTTGCGGAAATTGAGATAAGAATCGCCCTCGCCTTGTGCCGCAAAGGAGACTATGGTGCCGCGCTGGCTAAAACCGCCTCGGTAGCGCCGCCCACTCCTGTCACACACACCCGGGGGCTCTACCATCATGCCGTCGCAAATATTCACAATGGACTTGGCAACTTCCACGCTGCGAAGACCTCCGCGCTCCATGCCTTCAACGATTTTGCGGAGATCTCGCGACCACTTCCGCAGGCCCGATCATTGGTCACTTTGTCCGAGGCTCTATACGGGCTCGGCGACCACGACGCGGCCACGGCGGCCCGTCAACGGGCCATCACGACATTTTCCAGGCTCGGCATCCCCGTTACACGCGAGGTACGCATCCGGTGAAGAGGGTTCGAGTTGGACTCACTTGTGGATTCAGTGGTACAGCCGCACGGGAATCCGCCACACCAGATCGGCCGCGTCAGCATGGCGCGGGAACGCGCTCGCGAGGCGGTGCTGCCACGTGAGGCGTTTGACCCTGTTGCGGGACACGCAGATCCCACACCGCCTGAGGATTTGGTGAGCCGTGGGTGCCGCCGGAGTGGTGGCACAGAGACTCCTTCCACGGTCATCAGACCGTGATCAAAAGTCCGCGAGAAAGCGGGGGAAGCCGCCATACGGCACGGGCGACGGCTGGATGGTGACCAGCGGGTGTCTCGTGTGTGACTCATGAAAAATTCGTGTGGTGCGGCTGCATGGTGGAGTGAGTCGATCGCGATCGTTTGTGCCTGAGGAGGAACCGTGCCCGACAACGCCGACTTCGGGGTTGACCCGAATGACATGGAGCAGTACATCAAGTTGCTGCGCATGACCGCGCATCGAGATGCGGATGATCAGTTGAAGACGTTGCGGGACGAGACCTTCGACGGAGGGTTGGATGCCGAAAACGGTGGTCCCAAACCGACGGCGGGAATGCACGGCTACATCACCGAAGACTGGGCCGCCCATCATAAGGAGCTTCACTCCGCGATGGTCGAGACCCTGTTCGATGCGGGGACCGCACTGCAGCACTATCAGGACGCGCTGACCGCGATCCGGGAGGCTTACCTGTCGGTGGACGAGGACAACAGGTGCAAAATCGACAAGGTGTGGGCGAAAGGGCACGACGACAACGACAATGCCGAACGGGACAAGGACGACAAGCAGAGCAAGAACGCGTTCGATTACAAGTTCGCCGACTACGGCTCCGCCAACCTGGAGTTCGAAGTGGCAAGCCCGGCGTCGTTCTTCGATGGCCTGGACCCGACCGGAGGCGTCGGGATGGACATCGCGGCACCGAAGTCGTGGCTCTTGAATGTTCTCGGCATCGACATCGAGGACTTTGTGCGGCACTACATTGGCCCGTGGGGCGAGCTGGGACTGTGCGCGTCGGGGGCCAGACGGTTCCAGTTGGCGTCGCTGAACATTGGAGACAACGCCGGAACCGGCATGCACGATCTTGACGTCACCTGGGACGGGGTGGCCGCGGAACAGGCCCGCCTGCATATCGGCAATTTCACCAATTCCGTCAACGGTCAGGGCTACAGCGAGATCACCGAGCTGATCAACCAGTACAACCAGGGGATGTATCACATCGCGCAGTACGCGAGTGTGTCGTCGAAGGAGTGGTTTCTCGGAATCCAGATGACCGGCGCGGCTCTGAAGATATTGCCCGACCTCGCCCAGCTTGACAGCTCGTCTGTCAAAAGCTCGGTCAAGCCCCAACATCTGCCCGCCGAACAGGAGGTGGCCGAAGCCGTTCGCGACATATTGCTGACCATCGCCAAGGACGGCGCGAAAAGATACCTTGTCATGGCCGTCGCGGGATTGCTGTTCGATGCGGCGGGGGCGATTGGGTTCGGGAACGCGGCCGCCAGAAACGCCCACGATGTGTTCGACAACCAGGTCAAACCAGCCATCAAGACCGCGAAGAAGAAGGTAGACGGTGTCGAATTCCCCGCACTTCACTGGACCAGCTGACACCACTGACCCCGGAGACCACAATGAACACCCGCATGGACCGCAATCCATTCGCCGAACTCCACGCCCGCGCCAACGATTCACATTGCACTGTCACTGATAAAGCCCGTACCGTGTCATTGACGGTCGGCCAAATCGGGGAACTGATGGACATCCGCATCAATCCCGCCGCGTACCAGAAGCTCACCGCCGTGGAACTTGAGGACACCATCGTGCGCCTGTACAGTACGGCCACCGATCAGCTGCTAGACAAGCTGTCTGGGGAGTTTGAGAAGACCTACGGATTCGCCTGGACACTCAAAGACATACTTAACGGCAGTTTGACCAGCCGCACACTCGCCGACAAGATCACCGCCCACGTGACACCGTCCATGGACCCGACCAATCCACACCAATAACACGAAGCGAGCCTCGCGACACGAACCTTACCGACAGCGTGTTGCAGGAGCTGTTATCCACCCACAACTGAGACGGCAGACTTGAGCTGCCTCAACGGTTCTATATGTGTGGTTCTGGCCCAGTGTTATTGGTCTTGAAGGCGTTAAGTCGGGTTGCATACCATTATGTGGTACACAGTAGACCTGCCGTTGCACCGCGGCGATCACGGCGACGGCGCCAGGTTCGGGTCGGACTTTGACGGCGCGGGGTGGGCGGGTTTCGTGGCGACGCTGGCGTAGTGGTCACAGGGGGCCGCTGTTGACGGATGTTTGATTCCCGGGGTTCAGAGACTGGTCCACCAGCGCTTTGAATTGGGGTTTTGTATTTGGGTAAGCGACCCTAAGGACCACTCGTACTCTTTGGACCAGCGGCTTTTTGGCCCCTGCGCCGTCGGCTCAACGTGAGTAGGCTCACCTCACATGGACGGCGTCGCGTACATCATCGTCATGGGGGTGTCGGGTTCCGGCAAGACCACTGTGGGCAAACGGCTCGCCGAGCGGCTCGGATGGGAGTTCGCCGAAGGGGATGCCTTCCACCCCGACGCCAATGTCGCGAAGATGTCGGCCGGGACGCCGTTGACGGACGCCGACCGGTGGCCGTGGCTTCGCGCCATCGGCAAGTGGATCGACGCCCGCGCCCGCGCGCACGAATCGGCCGTCATCACCTGTTCGGCGCTGCGCCGGGTGTATCGGGATCTGTTGCGCGAGAACCGGCCCGGCGTGTGGTTTTGTCACCTTGACGCCGACTCCGCGCTGCTCGAGTCGCGGCTGGCGCGCCGGCGCGGGCACTACATGCCCTCGTCGTTGTTGCCGAGCCAGCTGGCGACCCTTGAACCCTTGCAGGACAACGAACCGGGCACCACGATCTCCGCGGCGCGGGCGGTGGAAGACATCGTCGACGCCGTTGTCACTTCGATGTAGAAGGGACCCTCCCGATGACCCCCGACACCCTCCCGATCTTCCTGGCCGACGACAAGCCACTGAGCGGCGCCCCAGGTGGGCAGTTGATCCTCGCCGCACTGCTCGGAATAGCCACCGTGGTTTTGCTCATCGTCTGGGCGAAGTTTCATCCGTTCATTGGGCTGATCCTGGGCACCGCCGTGCTCGGCGCGGTCGCCGCGATTCCGCCGGGCGACGTCGTGGCCAGCTTCGTCGAGGGGCTGGGCACGACCTTCGGCAGCGTGGGTCTGCTGATCGCGCTGGGTGCGATGCTCGGCAAACTGCTCGCCGATTCCGGTGGCGCGAATCAGATCGTCGACCGCATCATCCGCCGGGTGGGTCGCAAGACCCTGCCGTGGGCGATGGCGTTGATCGCGGCGATCATCGGGCTGCCGATGTTCTTCGAGATCGGCCTGGTGATATTGGCGCCGATCATCTTGCTGGTGGCGAAGCGCACCGGCGTTTCCCTGATGAAGGTCGGCATCCCGGCCCTGGCCGGTTTGTCCATTCTGCATGGTTTGGTGCCGCCGCACCCGGGACCGGAGACGGCGATCAACCTGCTGCATGCCCCGTTGAGCTACACGTTGGCGTTCGGGTTGATCATCGCGGTGCCCACCCTGGCGATCGCCGGACCGTTGCTGGCGCCGTTCATGGACCGGTTGGTGCCGGTGGTGGTCGGCGACGACGGCGAGGACAAGTCCACTTCGGATGACGGGGACGGCCTGACGCAGGAGCAGCGGGACGCGGGCGCCAAACACCGCCCGAGCTTCATCGGCGCCATCCTCAGCGTCACGCTTCCGGTGCTTCTCATGCTGGTCAGGGCGATCGGCGACCTCACGATGAGCGAGGGCGGCACCGGCCGCGGCGTCGTCGACTTCATCGGAGATCCGTCGGTCGCGCTGCTCGCCGGCGTTCTGGTCGCCATGGTCGCGGTGGGCTGGGCCTCGGGCATGCCGCGCGCTCAGATCCACCGGTCCCTGGGTTCGGGGCTCCCCGGGCCAGCGTCGATCATGCTCATCGTCGCCGCCGGCGGTGGCTTCAAGACCGTGCTGTCGGACTCCGGGATCGCCGGCATCATCGGCGACTACGCGACGAAGACCCACATCTCGGTACTGCTGCTGGGTTGGCTGGTCGCGGTGGCCATCAGGCTCGCCACCGGCTCGGCGACCGTCGCGACGGTGACCGCCGCCGGCATCGTCGCCCCGCTGGGGGCGACCCTCGATCAGCCGCACTTGGCGCTGCTGGTCCTGGCGATCGGCGCCGGTTCCCTGTTCTTCAGCCACGTCAACGATGCCGGGTTCTGGCTCGTCAAGGAGTACTTTGGACTCACCGTCGGTCAGACCATCAAGTCCTGGTCGGTGATGGAGACCGTGATCTCGGTGGTGGCCCTGGTGTGCGCGTTGATCATCGGTGCCGTCGTATAGCCGTGACGCGTCACACTGGATGAACAACAGTCAAGTTCTAGGAGCGTGTTGCCGAAGTGCCCGACGAATCGTTGCTGGCCATCGACTTTGGCACCTCCAACACCGTGGCGGTGCTGGCGCGCGGGGACGGCGCGCCCGAACCGTTGCTGGTCGACGGTTTTCCCGTCCTGCCGTCCACAGTGTTCAATACTCGGGACGGGCGGCTGCTGGTGGGACGTGACGCGCAGCGCGCCTCGGCGTCCGATCCGGCTCGCTGTGAGCCCAACCCGAAGCGCCGCATCGACGACACCTCGGTGCTGTTGGGCGACCGTGAGTTCGCGGTCCCGGAGCTGATCGGCGCGGTGCTGCGCCGGGTCTGGGACGAGGCCCGCCGGGTGAACGGCACCGGCGTGGACCGGCTGGTGTTGACCCACCCGGTCAACTGGGGCGAACGCCGCCTGGGCCTGCTGCGGGCCGCGGCCGACGCGGCCGGTGTGCCCGTCCGACCGACGTTGATACCCGAACCGGTGGCGGCGGCGCACCGTTTCGCCGCCGACAGCGTCGAACGCGTCGGCCCGGGACGGTTCGGGCTCGTCTACGACCTGGGCGCGGGCACCTGCGACATCACCCTGATCCGCCACCGCGGGACGGCCTTCGAGACGGGCCACACCGACGGCCTGCCCGATGTCGGAGGGCTGGACATCGACTACGCGCTCGTGGCGCTCCTGCGTCAGTGGTATCCGCGCGGCGACATCTGGCGACGTCTGGAGTCCCCGGACACGCCCGCCGACCGCCGACACCGGCGTCTACTGTGGGAGGACGTGCGCACCACAAAGGAGCTTCTCAGCCGGGAATCCAGCGCCTCCGTGTTCATCCCGTTGTTGGAGGTCGACACCCACCTCACGCGCACGGAGTTGGAGGACGTCGCCCGGCCGCTGATACGTCGCACGATCGACGTCGCGACCCGGGTCGCCGCGATGGCCGACGGCGGGGTGCAGGCGATCTATCTGACCGGCGGGGCCAGCCGGATGCCGTTGGTGGCCACCGAGATGCTGCGCGCGCTCGGCGTGCCCGCGATCGTCGCCGAACAGCCGGAGTTGGTCATCGCCTCCGGCGCGGTGAGGGCGGCCGTCGCCCCCACCCACCAGCCCGATGCCGCGGCGGTGCCGGTTCCGCCGATATTCGAGTACGACCCCACGGCCTACAACACCGACCCGGTTCCGGCGGACTTCGGCATCACCCCCGAGGAGATCCGCAACGTCCAGTTCTCCACGGTGAAACTTCGCGAGGGATACGACGAGGAAGAGGTGGACGCGTACCTCGACGAGGCCGAGGCGAGGGTCGCGCGCGGCGAGACCCCCGCCGTCCCCGGCCAGACGGTCGTGTTCAAGGTGACCCGGCTGCGCGAGGGTTACGCGATGAACGAAGTGGACGACTTCGTCGACCGGTTGATCGCGTTGTCCGACGCGGCGGACGCCAGGGGCTCGGCCTAGATGTCGAGGTGGGCGCTGTCGTTCAGGTAGTCGAGGAGGCGCGGCTGCGCGGGGTCGTCGAGGGCGGCGAGCAGCCGCTCCAGTGCCTCGAAGGTGTCGTCGCCGAGTTCGTTGCGCAGCCTTCGTTCGATGGCGCGGGCCGCCGTTTTTTGTGCGGCCAGGTAGGTGGTGGCGCGTGTGGTGGGCCGGACGATCTTCGCCCGGGCACTGACCGGGGAGTCGTCCACCGTGACGTAGCCGCGTTCGCGCAGACTCGCCACGATCTTGCCGGCGCCTTGCCGGGTGATGCCCAGCTGGCGTCCGATGTCGGAGATGGTCACGTCGTCGCCGCGGGAACAGATGCGCAGGACGCGGCCGTCGGGGAGGCTGCGGTCGGCGAAGCCGGCCTGTGTCAGCTCGCCGGTGAGGCGCCGCTGGTACCCGATCCAGGCGCGGCGCAGCGCGGGGCCGAGTGCCGTACGGGATCCGGCCCCGCCGCCGTCGCCTTCCGCCATGGCTCAGGCGGTCTCGTTCTTGTGGTCGGTCCCGCCGACGCGCTCGGCGGCGCGCACCACCTGGCGGGGCGAGGCGTCGACGGCGGTCGGGCCGCCGGGGACCGGCGCGAACCATATGTGCAGCATGGGCGGGGTGCGCCGCTGCCTGGAGTCGGCTGGGCACGAGGGTTTGGCCACCCCGACAACGCTCATGTCCTTATCGAAGCACAGGTTGGTGTGGACGTGCCATTGGGTAAGGCAGCCACCGGGCTGAGCGGGCGCGCCGTGGTCGCGCGGCGATGCGATGTACATGGCCGCGACCAGCACCGCGCCGCGTGAGGTATTGGCGTAGACCAGCGACTGGGGCCGGGACGGGTCGAGGGTCTGCTGCCGACCTTCGACCGTGGCCCGGTAGTTGGTCGCGTTGATGTAGTGGACGACCTTTGCCCCGCTCGGCGTCAACGACCGGTATCCGTCGGCCTTCGCGGTGGCGAGGTTCCGGTACTTCTTCGACCCCGCCCAGCTGTCGTTCACCAGCTTGACCGCGGCGCGCTGTTGGGCCGCGGTGGGTGCCTTCGTGCAGGGTTTGTCGCTGGCCATGGCCATCCCGTTCTCCATCCTCATGTCGGCGTCCGGCATCGTGACCGGCCCGGCGGGTGAGTGGGTGGGCAGACTGACCGCCGCCGCGGCGTCCATTTCGGAGTCTTCGGACATCTCGCCGCCGCCCATCAGTGACATGCTCAGCAGGACCACGGTGGCCGTGGCCGCGGAGATCGTGACGACTGCGGCCGTGCGTCGCCGCACGGGACGTCGGGCCGTCCCAAGCGCGAGCGCCACCGATCCGACCACGATGAGCGCCTCGCAGGCGGTCGTCACCGTGTCGGCGAGGCCGATCGGCTCGGTCTGGCCCGCGCCCGGTCCGACCAGGTCGCCGACCGTCCTGGTGACGACGTACACCGCGACGATCGCGGCGTTGATGACCGCGCCCGATACCAACAGGCCCTTGGAGGGGCGCGCCACCGCCGCCACCGACCATCCCAACTGGACAAAGCCGCCGACCAGCATGAAGGCCCCGTACGCCCAGTACTCGGCGAAGTGTTCGCCGGTCACGGAGAAGTGGACGACCGCGGCCAGCAGGCTGGCCATCGCGAGCATTCGCAGCGCCACGTCGCGCCACGTCGGGGGAGTGTCGAGTGGGTTTCTTGCATCCAGATTGTCAACCATGGTTACCAATGTATCGAGGTCTTCCGAGATTGACAACCGTGGTTTGCAGTTTCCGGGGTTCGTGGCGAGTCGGCGCCTCAACCGAAGCGTGCCGTCGACTCGCGGACGATGAGTTCCGGCTGGAAGACCGTCTGCTGGTGCCAGTGCTTGTCGTCCTGGCGGGAATCGGTGAGGAAGAGCTCGGCCGCCGCCTTGCCGAGCTGGTACTTGGGTTGGCGGATCGTGGTGAGCGGTGGGGAGAGCATGGCGGCGAAGTCGACGTCGTCATAGCCGACCAGCGAAACCTGGTCGGGGACGGCTATACCGCGTTGTTCGAATGCGCGCAGCGCGCCCAAGGCGACCAGGTCGTTGACGCAGATGACCGCCGTCGGGAGGTCGCCGTCGATCTCCTCGATCGCCGCCTCCCCGCCCCGCGCGTTCAGGGACGGCACCGTGATCTCGACCAGCACGGCCGCCGGGTCGAGGCCGGCCAGGATGACGGCCCGGTGCAGGCCCTTTCGCCGCTCCGCGCACTGACGCAACGAGGACGGTCCATTGAGGAAGGCGATGCGCCGGTGGCCGAGCGACAGCAGGTGTTGGCCCGCCAGTTCACCGCCCCGGACGTCGTCCACGGCAACGGCGCACAGCTTTCCGTCCGCCTCGGTCCGGTCGAGCAGGACCACGCCGAGACCCCGGTCGCGCAGCTCCATCAGCGGAGTCAGGTCGGCCATGGCGGGCGTGATCAGTATGCCGTGGACGCGGTGCTCCTCCAGGACGCGCAGGTAATGCCCCTCCTTGTCGACGGCGTCGTCCGAGCTGCACACGATGAGCAGCAGCCCCTCCGCGGCGAGGCGGTCCTCCGCGCCACGCAGGACCTCGGTGAAGAACGGATTGGCGATGTCGAGCACCACCACGCCCACCGCCGGGCTGGAACCCGCGCGCAGATTCACCGCCGGTGCGTTGCGGACGAAACCCAGGGAATCGATGGCCTCCCGCACGCGACGGCGGGTCTTCTCCGCGACGAGCTCCGGATGATTCAGCACATTGGACACGGTGCCGACGGAGGTCCCGGCGCGGGCCGCCACGTCCGCCATGCCGTATCGCTGGCGCTTGCCGGTCGCGGGGGTGGATTTGGGTGGCGGCGTATTCACCTTCTCGCGGTCTCCCTGGTCTCGAGGTGGTGGGGGTCGGTCCATTTTGAATCCAGCGTACCGGGCATTTAAAGGTTTCAATCGAACCGGGCGCCGCGAGCCCTAACATCGATGAGATTCGATATAGAAACGTTACCTCGGGCCAGTTGACACGGTGGGGGCGTTCCACGAGCCTGATTGAAAGGTTTCAATTTATGGCCGAGGTCACAGCAATCCCCGATCCCGCCCACCCCAAGGAGACAAGCATGGTGGATATCGTCGCTGACGACGAGCGAGTGACCCGTCAGCAATGGAAATGGACCATCCTCGCCGGAATGGCGTCCTATATCGACGCCGGCTCCATCGTGGCGCTCGGCTCCGGGATGACCCTCTTCAAGTCCGAGTTCGGGTTGAGCACCGGGCTCGTCGGCCTGCTGGCCGCCATCGGTCCGAACGCGCTCGGCGCCGGTCTCGGCGCTTTTGTCGGCGGGCGGCTCGGCGACAAGCTCGGCCGCAAACGCATCTACAAATGGGACCTGCTTGTCTACGCCTTCGGCGTCCTGCTGATCGTCTTCTCGGGCCACGCGGCGATGCTGATCATCGGCACCTTCGTCGTCGGTCTCGCCGTCGGCGCCGACGTGCCCACCTCGCTCGCCCTGGTCGGAGAGATCGCCCCGGCCAAGTCACGCGGAAAGCTGATCAGCCTCACGCAGGTCGCCTGGGGCCTCGGCCCGGCGGTGGTGCTGATCCTCGCCTTCGCGCTGGACCCGCTCAAGCTGACCGGCGTGCGGATCGTCTTCTTCCATCTGTTCGTCGTGGCCGTGGTCACCTGGGCACTGCGCCAGGGCCTGGCCGAATCGGCCGTCTGGAAAGCGGCGTCCGAGAAGACGGCCACCTCGGTGCGGCGGCTCGGCAGCCTGTTTCGCGGCAACAACCTCAAGGCCCTCGCCTACACCGGGTTGTTCTACATCTTCTGGGCGCTGGCGGCTGGAACGGCCGGAATCTTCACCCCCTTCATCGTGGAGTCGCTGCACGCCGGCAGCCGGGCCACCGCGCTCGCCATATCGATGGCCGGGTTCATCATCGGCCTGCCCACCGTCCTGTTCATCGTCATGCGCAAGATCGACACCAGCCACCGGGCCCGCAAGACGATGATGGCGACGGGAATCATCCTCCAGGTCGTGGCGTACGGGATGTTCCTCGTCCTGCCCTTCACGATCGTGACGGCATCGGTGAACGTCCTGCTGTTCAACATCGGAACCGCGATCGCCGGCGAACCCTTCTACAAGACCTTCAGCCAGGAGCTCTTCCCGACCTTGCTGCGCGGTACGGCGCAGGGCTTCACGTTCGGGGCCGCCCGGCTGCTGCTGGGCGCGTGGAGCTTCTTCGTGCCGGTGCTCGCCACGGCGGGGATCAAACCGGTGGCCGGGCTGCTCGCCCTGTTCCTCGCGATCGCCGGGGCCGTCGGCTACTTCGCCATGCCCGACACCGTCGGCCGACCGCTGACGGAGATCGAGGCCGAGCGCTCGGAGGTCGCCACGCAATGAGCGACTATTACGGGCCCGTGCCGTTGTGGTGGTGGAGCGGTGCGCCGCTTGACATCGAGCGGCTGACGTGGCAGCTGGATCGCCTCATGGACGGCGGCGTACGGCAGGCGGTCGTCATCTCGCTGGCGCCCACCGGTCCACTGTGGGGCTGTCCGGGCGACGAACCCGAGTTCATGTCGGACGCCTGGTGGGAGATCTTCACCGCGGTGTGCGCACACGCCGAACGGCGCGGGTTCGGACTGTGGTTCTACGACCAGCTCGGATTCTCCGGCGCCAACATCCAGGGGCGCGTCGTGGCCGCCCATCCGCGGGCCCGAGGGAAACGCCTGACGCCAGACGGGGTGGTCCCGTCCGGATTCGACTATCTGAATCCGGTGGCGTGCGCGCTGCTCTTCGACGCCGTCCACGGCGAGCTGGAACGCCGCGCGGGTCAATACTTCGGCACCGTCCTCAAGGGAACGTTTCAGGACGAGCTGCCCTCGATGCCGAGCTGGACGGACGGCTTCTCCGAGGCGTTCGCGTCGAGGCGCGGCTACCGGCTGGAGCCGCACATCGGGGCACTGTGGAGCGCGACCGGCGCGGACACCGGCGCGGTGCGCCGCGACTACCAGCTGACCCGGGCCGAGCTCGCCGAGGAGGCGTTCTTCAAGCCGATGCACGACTGGCACGCCGAACGCGGGCTGCTGGTCGGTTGCGATCAGCAGGAACCGGCCCGCGGCGGGCACACCGCCGCGGGCGTCCGCTACTACGCCGACTACGCCCGCACGCACCGCTGGTTCTCCGCGCCGGGCAGCGACCACTGGGGGGACGGCAAACGGCACAGCTCGCTGGCCCACACCCACGGGCATCCGCGAACGTGGATCGAGGCGTTCCATTCCACCGGCTGGGGCGGCACGCTCGAGGAGACCCTGGACTGGCTGATCCCCTGGCTGCGTGCAGGGGCCAACCTGTACAACCCGCACGCCGTCTACTACTCCACCGAACAGGGCCGGTTCGACTGGGCCCCGCCGTCGACCTGCTGGCGGCAACCGTACTGGCCGCACTATCCGATCTTCGCCGCGACGGTGGCGACGTTGTGCCGGGCGGTGGCCGAGGGCACCCATGTCTGCGACGTCGCCCTGCTCGACCCGGTGGCCACGGTCCAGCACGACCTGCCGCCGTTCGCCGACGAGCAGCAGTTCTTCACCGACCGGGGCGACTGGCCCGCGGCGCACCGCACCTATCAGGACCTGGCCGGGTGGATGGCCTGGCACGACTTCCGGCCCGGGCTGCTGGATCGGCTCGGCATCGACTTCGACGTCCTCGACGAGGCGTCGATCCAGCGGGCGGGCGCGACGATGACGCTGAACGGCGAGCGATATCGCGTCGTCGTCCTGCCCGCCTCCCGCGTTCTCGAGCCGGAGACGGCGCGAGTGCTCAGGGAGTTCGCCGAGTCCGGCGGCACGCTGATCGCGGTCGGGGAGCTGCCGGAACGGGCCGCGGGCCTCACCGACGACGACGCCGAGGTGACCCGGCTGCGCCGCCTGTTCACCGACGGCACGGCCACCGCCTGCGCGAATCTCGCCGAGGCACACAGCGCGCTGGCGGGTCTGCCCCGGCGGGTGAGCGCGGACGTGCCGACACTGCTGCGCGAGACCGCGGACGGCAGCCACCTCATGCTCGTCCCGGCGGTCTATCCCATGGCGTCCAAGACATCCCTCACCGGCGACAGCTTCCTCAGCGGCGAATACACCTTCGAACCCGCCGGGGTCCGGGAGAAGACGGTCACGATCGCCGGGGACTTCGCCTCCGCCGAGGCGGTCGGCCTCGCCGGAGGCCCCTCCCTGCCGCTGCGGGTACGGCGGGACGGGGATCGGCTTCACGTCACCGTCGTCTTCGACGAGGCACCCGTCGCGCTGGTCAGGCTGAGCGCCCACGACCCCGGCGGCGTGCCCGCGCCGGTCCCCTCGCGCCGCATCGCGCTCGACGGCGAGTGGACGGCGCGGCCGATGTCGACCCTGGACCACCGGCACGGCGACTTCCCCGGCCCGAACGCGCCGCAGATCTGGCGGATGGGGGGCGCCCGCGCCACCTTCGGCGAGTGGGCGAGGCTGCGCCGTCCCGGAGGCGGGTGGGAACCGGTCACCTACTCGCGGGACTGGGGCTCCGGCGACAAGCCGCAGGGCTTCCCCCGGATCCACGACAACAGGGGTTACGTGGCCGAGGAGTTCGTCGCCATCGGACCGATGCGGGCCGGTGAGACCGCCGAGCTGAGCGCGGAGCTGGAGATCGACGCGGCGGGCGAGCACGTGCTGGTCGTCGGCGCCCCCACCGCCAAACAGCTGTGTCTGGATGGGACGGTGCTGCCCGCCGGCGGCGGTTATCACGCCGAATGCCCCGTAACGCTGGAGGCCGGACGCCACCGCCTCGACGTCACCTTCACCGCGCTCACCGACGAGGTCGCGGGCGCTTCCTACGCCCTCGTGCCCCGAGGCGACTGGCGGCCCCGGGCGCAATGGCTCGGCCCCGCGACCGCAAGCCCGGTCGGCGCCGCGTTCCACAGCGACACTTCGGGGACCGCCCGGGTGTTGCTGGCGACGGTGGGGGACGTCGTCATGCGCTTGGACGGGGCCGAACTGGCGCGGCACGGCGAGTTCGACAACTACACCTGGCGACGCATGCCCCGAGTGGCGACCTATGAAAGCGCCGTCGGCGCCGGTGACCACCGCCTGACCGTGGAGTTCGGTGACGCCGACGCGCTGGCGCTGGTGGAGATCGGACTGCCGGGGGACCAGTGGGTGGTCAGCGGGGAAACCGGGTGGGACGCGGCCGTGGTGGACCACCGCATGCGGTTCGATCCGCGGGTCCTCACCGCGCGGCCGCGGCCGCCGGACGCCACGGCGCCGGTGGCACCCGGCGGCCTGGAAGAGGAGCGGTTGAGGCTGCCGCTGCCGCCGGGCACCGTCGAGGTGAGCGTGCCCGCCCGCGCCGCGTTCACCGCGTCGTTTCGCGGGGCGCGGCTGGCGGCGTCCGACCCGATCCGGTTGCCGCGGCCCGCCGCGGGAGGGGAGGTCGTCGAGCTGTCGTTCGCCCGCGATGACCGGTGGCCGGGTGGCGCGCAGCTGAGCGGCCCGGTCACCGTCCGCACCGAGACCGGCCCGGTTTCGTTGGGCGCCTGGGACACGGTGGGGCTGGGCGACTTCTCCGGCGCCGTCGCCTATGAGACCGATGTGGACGTTTCGGGCCCGTCGACCGCCCGCCTGCACCTGGGCGAGGTGCGCGGCACCGCCGAGGTGCACGTCAACGGCGAACCCGCCGGGACACGGCTGTGGAGCCCCTACGCCTTCGACGTGCGGCTGTCGTCGGGGACCAACCGGCTCACGATCGTCGTCCGCAACACCCTCGCCCCCTATCTGGCCGCGGTCAACCCGCACGCGGGAGTCCTGCCCGGCCAGGAACGCTCCGGCCTGTTCGGCCCCGTATCCCTGGAGATCTTCGATGACTGAGTCCGCCGTCCCCGCCGTGGAACGCGTCGCCGCGCGGCCCGTCAAGATCGGTCTGGTTTCCGGCGGTCTCGGCGCCTACTGGCCGCAGTTTCCCGACCTGCTCCCCGCGCTGAAGCGGTCGGCCGACCGGGTGGCCGTCACGATGCGGGGCATGGGTGCCGACGTCACCGATGTCGGCTTCATCTCCGACGAGAGGCAGGCCGCCGACGCCGCCGAACGGCTGCGCCTGGTCGGCTGCGATCTCGTGGTGGTCTTCCTGACCACGTACATGACGGCGTCGATGGTGGTGCCGATCGCGCAGCGGGCCGACGCCCCCATACTCTGCCTCAACCTTCAGCCGACCGAGGCGATGGATCACGCGACAGTGGACACCGGCGGCTGGCTTGCCTACTGTGGAGCATGCCCGCTTCCCGAGGTGGCCAACGCCCTCGAGCGCTGCGGCATCGGCTTTCGGTCCGTCTCGGGGCATCTGGAGGACCCGAGGGCGTGGGACAGGATCGCCCGCTGGATCGCCGCGGCGGGGGTGCGCGGCGGGCTGCGCACGGCACGACACGGGCTCATGGGCCACCTGTACCCCGGCATGCTGGACGTCTCCACCGACCTGACGATGGTCACCGCGTCCTTCGGCGGCCACGTTGAGGTGCTGGAATTCGACGACCTGCGGGTGCGGGTGGACGCGGTGGATTCGTCCGAAGTGGAGGAAAAGATCGAGCGGGCGCGGGCGGTCTTCGAGATCGCCGACTCGGTGGTGGGGGAGGACTTCGCGTGGGGCGCACGGGTCGCTTGTGGACTGGACCGCCTGGTCGAGGACTTCGGCCTGGACAGCCTCGCCTACTACCACCGCGGCCTGGAGGGCGAACAGCACGAGCGCCTCGCCGCCGGGATGATCCTCGGCGCCTCCCTGCTGACCGCCCGCGGCATCCCCGCCGCCGGGGAGTACGAGCTGCGCACCTCGCTGGCGATGCTGATCGCCGACCGCCTGGGCGCGGGCGGATCGTTCACCGAGCTGCAGGCACTGAACTTCCGCGACGGCGTCGTGGAGATGGGCCACGACGGGCCCGCGCACCTGGCGATCAGCAACGGCCGCCCCCTGTTGCGCGGGCTCGGGGTGTACCACGGCAAGCGCGGCTGGGGCGTGTCGGTGGAGCTGGACGTGGCGTACGGGCCGGTCACGCTGCTCGGCGTCGGCCAGAGCCGCGGCGGCTCCTACCGGCTGGTGGCCGCCGAGGGGACGGTGGTGGACGGGCCGCTGATGCGCATCGGCAACACCACCTCCCGCGTCGACTTCGGCCGCGATCCCGGCGAGTGGACCGACGACTGGAGCGCCAGCGGCGTCGGCCATCACTGGGCGCTGGCGGTGGGGCATCGGATGGCCGAGCTGCGCTGCACCGCCGAGCTGCAGGGCCTCGACCTGGTGGAGATCCATTAGGCTAAACGCGATGTGAACCCGGGGAGGGGTGTCGTACCTGATGTGCTGCCAGGACGAAGAAGTGCTCGGCTTGGCCCCCGAGGTGATCGAGGCGCTGGCCCACTATCGCCGACTGCTCGGCGATCGCGGCTGGGACTGGGGCGGGGAGGAACCGCCCGAATTCTTCCGCTGGGCGCGGTTTTCGTTGCTGGGGCCGGTCTTCGAAGCCGTCGCCCAGAGCGGGGACTGGGGTGGGGCGGTGCGGTCGGTCATCGGCGACGAGATCCCCGCCGGTGTGGTGGTGGTCCATGTCGACGCCGACCGTCGGCTGTCGGTGCGCACCGGGCCGGCCCGGCCGGCGATCGCGGGCAAGGCGGTCAAGATCGACGTCGTCGTCGACTCCGACGCCGTCGAGGCCGTGGAGCTGACGGTCGCGGGCCGCTCGGTGCCGGTGCCGGCCGCGGGCACCGCCATCGAACCGATCGATGTGGACGGTGCGACTCCGGTGTTCACCGTCGAACTGGACGGTCGCGCCGTGCCGGTCGACGGCGCGCTGAGTGCCCGCGCGGCAAGCGAACTGCGGCTGGTGTCGTCGGCGCCGGCCCGCTGGTCGGTCACCGACGCGACCGGCGGCGCCTGGTTCCCCGACGGGGTGCCGCGGAAATGGGACGTGCACCATCGGCCGTTCTTTCACGGACGCGAGGTGGCGCTGGCGGTTCCGTCCGAGCCGTTGACCGTGGTGTGCGCCCGGGGTCTGGAGTACGAGCGCGTCGAGACCGAGGTTCGCCCCGCGGCCGCCGAAACCCTGCCGGTGACGATGAACCCGGCCCACCTCTTCGACCCTACTGTGGAGGGTTGGTACGGCGGCGTTCTGCACATCCACCTCAACTACAGCGGCGACCTGGTCTGCGCGCCGGCCGACGCGGCGCGCATGCAGGACGGCGAGGCACTCCACCTGGCCAACCTGGTCGCCGCCAACGGCAGCACCTCGCGCGTGTACGAACGCGAGCTGCTCGAGCACCATGCCGACACCGACCTGCCCGGGTTCGGCCCCGGCGCCATCGCGCGGGTCGGCGTGGAATACCGCAACGACCTGCTCGGCCACGTCCACGGCTTCGGGCTGACCCGCCCGCCCCGCCGCTTCTACTCCGGACACGAACGCTCGGACAACCCGAACGACTGGCCACCCAACGCCGCCGCCTGCGAGGAGCTGCGCGGCCTCGGGGCGACCGTCGGCTACGCGCACCCGTCGTTCACCGACTTCCCCGACTGGTCGTACGACAGGTTCTTCGAGAACCCGCGGACCGCCGAGGCGCGCGAGCTCGTCGCCGACGCGGCCCTGGGCGTCGTCGACTCGATCGACCTGATCTCGCCGTACAACGACGACGGCGCGGTGTTCCTGTACCACCGGTTGCTGTCGTGCGGCCTGAGGCTTGCCGCGACCGCGGGAACCGACGTGTTCCTGTCGTTCTCCCACGGCCCCGGGGTGGCGTCGAACCCGCCCGGCTGGGGCAGGGTGTACGCGCGGCTCGGCGAAGAACCGTTGTCCGCCAACGCTTTTCGATCCGCAATCCGCGCGGGGCGGACGGTCGTCACCAATGGACCGTGGCTCACGCTCGAGGTGAACGGGCACGGCCCCGGATCCGTCCTGGACCTCGGCGAGAACGACGGGTGGGAGGCCCGCGCGCGGGTGCGGGGCCCCGGCGTCGAGGAGCTCGCGCTCGTCGGCCCCGACGGTGTGCTCGCGCGCGGCGGCGGTGACGAGATCGGCTATGCCACC
>NZ_DASQPW010000227.1:0-5117 GCF_035643755.1 Stackebrandtia sp.
ACGCTGCGTCGCGACGTGACTATTCTTACGATCTTCGGCGCCGTTTTCAGCCGCCGGGCACCGGCGTTGGCGTGGGATTCGGCGCCGGGTCGTCGCCGTTTCCGGGCCACGGGTCGTCCCTTCCGGGGGACGGGTCGGGACGCGGCTCCAGCCCGTCCTCACGGTCACGCTTTCCGTCCGAACGGCCGTGTTTGGAGTCCTTTTCGGGCCTGGACGGCTTCGCCGGTTCGTCCGAGGCCGCCTTGGCCACCCGGTGCGCCCCCACGAATTCGCTGAACGACACGGGCACCACCTTCACCACGTCACCGGGGCGCGGCGCCTGCACCATCTCGCCGTGGCCGATGTACATGGCCACGTGGTAAACCGACGTCCAGTCGTTCACCGAGTCCCCGTAGAAGATCAGGTCGCCGGGCAGCATCTCCGCCACGCCCACCTCGCGATCCAGGGTGGAGTGGAACTGGTCGGCCGCCACCCGCGGAAGCCGGTCGCCCACCTTGCCGTACGAGGTCTGCACCAGCCCCGAGCAGTCGTAGCTGTTGGGGCCCTCGTCGCCCCACACGTACTCCTTGCCCCGCTGCGTCAGCGCGAACGCCACCGCCTTGGCGGCGTCCTTGGACGGCTCCATGCCGTCGGTGTCAGAGCCGATGTCGGTCGCCTTGTGCGCGTCGGAGGCCGCGGTCTGCTCGTCCTCGAGCTCGATCGCCTTGGCATTCTTGGCGATCAGGTCCTTGAGCGTCGCGGTGTCCTTCTTCAGCTTCTTGGACAGCCGCTGGTGGGTGCCGTCGGCGATCTCCTCGGCCGCGACCGCGGCGTCCAGCGACGCCTTGGCCGCCGCGGCGGTCTCCGCGGCGTCGGTCGCCTCCGACACCACCGCGTCGCGGTCGGAGGTCAGCAGCCCCGGGTTCACCTGGAACAGCGAGTCGAACCTCTCGGTGACGCCGGGAATCTCGGCGGCGCGGCGCTCGTACGCGTCGGCGGCCATCTCGGAGGCCAGCTCCTCGGTGTCCCTGGCCTCCTTGTCCAGGGTCGACCAGTCGTCGCGCGCCGACGACGCCATCTTCTTGCGCGCCTTCAGCTCGTCGGCGGCGGCGTTGGTCTTCTCTCCGAGCCGGGCCAGCGCGTGCGTCTGCTCGGCGATCTTGTTGGCGTACGGGCCCCGCGCGATGCCGGGGCCGGACTGCGGGATGTCGGTGCCGGGCACGTAACCCGGGTCGGCGCCGTCGGGGTGCGAACCCCCGTCGGGCACGGAATCCAGGGCGCTCGGGTCGGCGAAGGCGGGGGCGGGGAAGGCGGTGGCCAGCGCCAGGGCGGTCCCAACGCACAGGACGGCACGGCCACGGCGACGGCGGGGCGGCGGGGTGGTCTTCATCGTCTTCCTTCGTGAAGGGAGAACAGCTGGCACGGCAAATACCAACAGCCACAATACGACGCTTGTGCCCCATCACACCACAGCCGTCTGTAAATGTCTTGTGCCACACCGGTACGCTCGCAGGCTACGCATAGTCTGTTCGTGGATGAGGTGACGGCGAAATGACGTCCGACAAATTCAAATCCGAGATCGAGGAGAAGGTCGCCGCGGGGGAGCGGCTGACCTACGACGACGGCGTCGCCCTGTACGAATGCGATGACCTGGCCTGGCTGGGCCGCATGGCCCACTCCGTGCGGACCGCCAAGAACGGCGAGCGGGTGATGTTCAACATCAACCGGCACCTCAATCTCACGAACGTCTGCTCCGCGTCGTGCGCCTACTGTTCCTTCCAGCGCAAGCCCGGCGAGGCCGACGCGTACACGATGCGCGTCGAGCAGGCCGTGGAGCTCGCCAAGCAGATGGAGGGCGAGCAGCTCACGGAGCTGCACATCGTCAACGGCCTCCACCCGACCCTGCCGTGGCGCTACTACCCGCGGGTCCTCAAGGAGCTGAAGGCCGCGCTGCCCGACGTCAACCTCAAGGCGTTCACCGCCACCGAGGTGCAGTGGTTCGAGAAAATCTCGGGCCTGGACGCCTCGGACATCCTGGACGAGCTGATCGAGGCGGGCCTGGAGTCGCTGACCGGCGGCGGCGCCGAGATCTTCGACTGGGAGGTGCGCCAGAAGATCGTCGACCACGACTGCCACTGGGAGGACTGGTCGCGCATCCACCGCCTCGCCCACGAGAAGGGCCTGCGCACGCCCGCGACCATGCTGTATGGACACATCGAAGAGCCCCGGCACCGGGTCGATCACGTCATGCGGCTGCGCGAGATGCAGGACGAGACCAACGGCTTCGCGGTGTTCATCCCGCTGCGTTACCAGCACGACTTCGTCGACGCCAAGGACGGCAAGATCCGCAACCGGATCCAGGCGCAGACCACGATGGCCTCGCCGACCGAGTCGCTGAAGACCTTCGCGGTGTCCCGCCTGATGCTGGACAACTTCGACCACGTCAAGTGCTTCTGGGTGATGCACGGCCTCGACGTCGCGCAGCTGTCCCTCAACTACGGGGTGGACGACCTGGACGGCTCGGTGGTCGAGTACAAGATCACCCACGACGCCGACTCCTATGGCACACCTCACACCATGCACCGCGAGGACCTGCTCGAGCTGATCCGCGACGCCGGCTTCACCCCGGTGGAGCGCAACACCCGCTACGAGGTGGTGCGCACCTACGACCCGCCGCGGTCGCAGGCCGAGCGCCGCGCCGAGCCGCAGGACGTCTGGGCCTAAATGTCCAAGGACACCGCGGACGCCAAGGCGGCGCGCCCCAGGTTCCCGAAGCGGGACGACGAGGGGCGCATCGAGCTGCTCACCGAGTATCTGGCCTTCGTGCTGGCCTCGCTGTTCATCGGCATGGTGATGCTGGTGGCCATCGACGGGGTGCTGGCGCTCATCCACGTCAACGCCTTCGGCTCGTCCTCGGGCTGGATCGGCGCGGTGTTGGCGGTGTTCGTGTTCATCGACGACTTCCGCGCCTGGAAGCCGGGGTGGACCCGCTGGGCGGTGGCGGGCGTGGCCGCCGTGGTGTCCCTGGCGTTCGGCTTCGTGATCACGTCGTTGATGCCGCCCGAGTGGTACCAGCTGTTCACCGGCGCCCTGGGCGCCACGATCGGATGTCTACTGTATACGGTGCTGTGGTTTTACGGCGTGCGCCTGCTCAAGGCGGGCCGATCGTGAACGCCACCGGGAAGTTCGCGCTGGCCCGCGTCGGCCTGTTCCTGGTGGTCGGCGCGGCGCTGTGGCCCACCGGCCTGCATCCGCTGGTGATCGCGATGGCCGCGCTGCTGGTGTCGTTCCTGCTGTCCTTCGTGCTGCTGCGCAAGTGGCGCGTGGAGATGCTCAACGACGTGGACTCGACGGTGAAGCGGCGACGCGAGCAGAAGGACAAGCTGCGCGCCGCCCTGGCCGGCGAGGACGAGGACGACTAGCCGCGCGTCCCGCTGATCGCGGGTCAGCGCGGCGGGGTCGGCGACGGGCCCGGGCGCGGGTTGGGCTTCGGGGGTTCCTTGATCTCGTAGCCGGTCTTGCCGCCGTACTTCTCGGCGTCCGCCTCGTAGGGGTTGGTGTAGCCGTTGGCGCGGGACGCGGCCTCGGCGGCCAGGTACTTGCGGCCGAAGCTGACGCCGTATTCGCGCCACTGGTGGTCGCGGTGGTACTTCTCGTGGTTGAGCAGCTCGTCCTTGCCGTAGTTGGGCTGGGTGTCGAGCTCGTCCCAGGTCTTGTATGGACTGATGAAGGTGTCGCCGTAGGTGGTGCCGCCGCGTTCGTACATGTAGTCGGGGGCGCCGATGCACACCATCATGCCGTTGACCACCTTGCACTGACCGCCCGCGCGCTCCACCTCGGTCTTGACCAGGTTGCCCACGCCCGCCGACTGCTGCTTCGGCGTGCCCTGGGCGAAGGGCTCGGAGGCCATGACGGCGGCCAGCTTCGAGTACCACTCGGCCGAGCCGGGCAGCAGTCCGGCCAGCGGGCCGAGCATCTCGGGCCAGGCGACCTTGCCGTCGTCGGGCAGGTCGATCTTGCCGTCGGTCTTGGCGTTGGGGTTGAAGTCGAGGTTGTCGGGCTCGTCGAGGTTGGCGGCGGCGCGCAGCGCCGTGGCCACGGCGCCGTCCATCTGGCGGGCGTCGGCGATGGTGTCCTTGATCTCCCCGTTGAGGCGGCCCGCCAGGGACTGGAGGTAGATGTACTCGGCGACGAACAGGCCGCCACCCAGCGCGTCCTTCCAGCCCGGCTTGTGGACGGAGACGTGCCCGCTGTCGTCAATGGACAGCTTGTCGTGGTCGTCGACCTGTTTGATGAGCCCCTTGAGGCGCTTCTGGCTGCCGGAGAAGCCGGTGTGCGCCTCCTTGAGGATGCCCTGGATCGCCTCGGCCTCGGTCTGGCCCGCCTCGGTCTGGGTCTCCAGGAACTTGACCCGCTTCTGCGCCGCGTCGGCGGCCTTGCCGCGCCAGCTTCCGGAGCGGATCTTGTCGCCGACCTTTTTGGTCGCCGTGTCGGAACCGGTGTCCAGCTTGCCCGCCGCGGTGCCCCAGGGCTTGACGAGCTTCTCCAGACTGGACAGATCGGCGTCGCGCAGCTGTTTGAAGTCCATGATGCCGTCCTCAGTCCTTGATCCCGGGGTACGCCTTCGGGAAGTAGAAGGCGATCTCCTCGTCGGTCTTGGTGATGTGGGTGCCGGTGTCGGCCAGGGCGCCCGAGAAGTACTGCCAGCGCCCGGCGCAGCGGTCGGCCTTCAGGGTCCAGTGGGAGCTGACCTCGCCGATGGCGTCGGCCGTGGTGAAGCCCGCCATGCTCGGCTTCGGGTTGTCGGCGATGATCTTGCTGGCCTCCTTGGCGCGGGCTTCCACATCGGAGGCGGAGCCGGACATGTCGTCCAGGTCCTTTTTGGTGAGCTTAACGGTCATGATCGTCGGCTTCCAGCTTGTCGAACAGCGCCGCGGTCTCGCGGGCGCGGGTTTCCAGGGTGGCGGCGATCGCCGCGTTGACGGCGGCGGCCAGGTCGGTCTCGGCGAGGTCGAATGCCTTGGGGCCGAAGGAGAAGTCACAGGTCTCGGCGCGGATGCGGCAGCGGACCTCGCCGTCGGCCGCGGTGGCGGACGCCGCGATGCCGGCCGCCGCGGCGAAGAAGGGCCGCATGCGGC
>NZ_DASQPW010000228.1:0-20260 GCF_035643755.1 Stackebrandtia sp.
ATGCCCTTGTCGGCGACCTCGGTGATCGCCTGGCGGGACAGCTCGAGCGTCGTACGGACGTTGTCGGGGGTGCAGCCGGCGTAGACGCCGAACAGGCCGGTCTCGGCGAACTCGGCGGTGTAGGAGTAGACCGAATAGGCCAGTCCCTCCTCCTCGCGGATCCGGTGGAACAGCCGCGACGACATGCCGCCGCCCAGCACCGCGCCCAGCACCTCGAAGGCGAAGCGGCGCTCGTCGCGGCGCTTCAGTCCCCGGCAGCCCAGCACGAAGTGGGCCTGCTCGAGATCGCGGGTGGCCACGGCGAGGCGCTCGTCGGGTTCGGGCACCGGCGCCGTGGCGCCCCGCAGCGGGGCGGGCGCGGCGTCGGCGTCGCCCAGCAGCGGCGCGAAGCCCTGGCGCACCCGGGAAACCACGTCCTGGTGGTCGAGGTTGCCGGCGGCGGCCACCACCATGTGGGGCGCGGTGTAACGGCGCTTGTAGAAGCTGTGAATCCGGTCGCGGCTCAGCTCCGCCACCGTGTGCGGGGTGCCGGAGATGTCGCGGGCCAGGGGGTGATCGCCGAAGACGTTGGCGGCGAAGATGTCGTGGACGTCGTCGCCGGGCTCGTCGTGCTGCATGGCGATCTCTTCGAGGATCACGCCGCGCTCGGTCTCCACATCGGAGGCGTGCAGCCGGGAGTCGGTGATCACATCGGACAGCACGTCCACGGCCAGCGGGACGTCGGCGTCCAGCACCCGCGCGAAGTAGCAGGTGTACTCCTTGGCGGTGTAGGCGTTGGTCTCGCCGCCCACGGCCTCCACCTCGGCGGAGATGTCCAGCGCGCTGCGCCGTCCGGTTCCCTTGAACAGCAGGTGTTCCAGGAAGTGCGAGGCCCCCGACAACTGGGGCGCCTCGTCGCGGGAGCCGATCCCGACCCACACGCCCACCGTGGCGCTGCGCATGGCCGGGATCGATTCGGTGATGACGCGGAGCCCGCCGGGGAGCACGGTGCGGCGTACCGTGCCGCCCAGCGGGTCATCCGCGAGCGTTCTCGTTGAAGCGCGGGTCATGCGGCGACAGGCTACTCTTCGTTCTCCCGGTGCTGCCTGCGGCGGCGACGCGGACGTCCCTCGCCGGAGCCCTCTTCGGATTCGTTGTCGGGCTTGTCCTCCCGCGGGCCACGGTCTCCGCCGCGGTCTCCGCGATCGCCCCGGTCTCCGCGCGGCTTGTGCTCGCGGGGGCCACGGTCACCGCCGCGGTCTCCGCCCCGGTCGCCCCGGTCCCCACGGTCGCCGCCGCGCGGCTTGTGCTCGCGCTTCGGCGGCTCCTGGCCCTCGGGGTACACCTTGTCCAGGTAGATCTTGCCGCGACCGTCCACATCGGCGATCTCGACCTCGATCTTGTCACCGACGTTGAGGAAGTCCTCCACCTTGTCGATGCGCTTGCCGTCGCCGATCTTGGAGATGTGCAGCAGGCCGTCGCGGCCGGGCACCAGCGAGATGAAGGCGCCGAACGCGGCGGTCTTCACGACGGTGCCCAGGAAGCGGTCGCCCACATTGGGCAGCGTCGGGTTGGCGATGCCGTTGATCATCGCCACCGCTGCCTCGGCGGCCGGGCCCGTCGTCGCGCCGATGTAGATGGTGCCGTCGTCCTCGATGGACACGTCGGCGCCGGTCTCCTCGGTGATGGAGTTGATGGTCTGGCCCTTCGGCCCGATCACCATGCCGATCTTGTCGACCGGCACCTTCACCGTGGTGACCCGCGGCGCGGAGTCGGCCATGGCGCCCGGCTCGGCGATCGCCTCGGCCATCACGTCCATGATGGCGTGGCGGGCGTCGTGGGCCTGGGACAGCGCCCCGGCCAGCACGTCGGACGGGATGCCGTCCAGCTTGGTGTCCAGCTGCAACGCGGTGACGAAGTCACGGGTACCGGCGACCTTGAAGTCCATGTCGCCGAAGGCGTCCTCGGCTCCCAGGATGTCGGTGATGGTGACGTACTCGGTCTTGCCGTCCACCTCGTCGGAGATCAGGCCCATGGCGATGCCCGCGACCGGCGCCTTCAGAGGCACGCCGGCGCTCATCAGGCTCATGGTCGAGGCGCACACCGAGCCCATGGACGTGGAACCGTTGGAGCTCAACGCCTCCGACACCTGGCGGATCGCGTACGGGAACTCCTCGCGGGCCGGCAGCACGGGAACAAGTGCCCGCTCGGCCAGCGCGCCGTGACCGATCTCGCGGCGCTTGGGCGAACCGACCCGGCCGGTCTCACCGGTGGAGTACGGCGGGAAGTTGTAGTTGTGCATGTAACGCTTCTTGGACACCGGCGACAACGTGTCGATGGCCTGCTCCATGCGCAGCATGTTCAGCGTGGTGACGCCCAGGATCTGAGTCTCGCCGCGCTCGAACAGCGCCGAGCCGTGCACCCGGGGAAGCACCCTGACCTCCGCCGACAGCGGGCGGATGTCGCGGGTGCCGCGGCCGTCGATGCGCACGCCCTCGGTGAGGACCCGCTTGCGGACCAGCTTCTTGGTCAGGGCGCGCAGCGCCCCGCCGATCTCGCCCTCGCGCTCGGCGAAGTCGGGCGCGATCTTCTCGATCAGGGCCGCCTTGATGCGGTCCAGCTCGGTCTCGCGCTCCTGCTTGTCGGCGATGGTGAGCCCGGCGGCCAGCTCGGTGGCCGCTTCCCGCTCCACCGCGTCGTAGACGTCGTCGGCGTAGTCGGGGAACAGCGGGAACTCCACGGCGGGCTTGGCGGCCACGGCGGCCAGCTCGCGCTGGGCGCGGCACAGCTCGGAGATGACCGGCTTGGCGGCCTCCAGACCGGCGGCCACCACTTCCTCGGTGGGGGCGGTGCCGCCACCGGCGATGAGCTCCACGGTGGTGTCGGTGGCCTCGGCCTCGACCATCATGATGGCGACGTCGCCGGATTCGACGACCCGGCCGGTGACGACCATGTCGAAGGTGGCCTTCTCCAGCTGCTCAAGGGTGGGGAACGCCACCCAGGCGCCGTTGATGTTGGCCATGCGGGTGGAGCCCAGCGGGCCCGCGACCGGCAGGCCGGACAGCTGCGTCGAGGCGGAGGCGCCGTTCATGGCGACCACGTCGTACTGCTGCTGCTCGTCCAGGGCCAGCACCGTCTCGACGACCTGCACCTCGTTGCGCAGCCCCTTGACGAAGCTGGGACGCAGGCCGCGGTCGATGAGCCGGCAGGTGAGGATGGCGTCCTCGCTGGGACGACCCTCGCGGCGGAAGAACGAGCCGGGAATCCGCCCGGCGGCGTACATCCGCTCCTCGACGTCCACCGTCAGCGGGAAGAAGTCGAAGTGTTCCTTGGGGGACTTGCTGGCGGCCGTGGTGGACAGCACCACGGTGTCGTTCAGCTGCACCAGCACGCTGCCGGCGGCCTGCTTGGCGAGCCGTCCGGTGGAGAAGGCGATGTGCCGCGTGCCGTGTTCCCCGTTGTCGATGACCGCCGTGGCGGTGTGATCTCCCAGGGCCGCCACCTCGGGGGCCCCGGTTTTTTCCTCTGTGGACATGTTTGTCTACAGCTCCTTTGTGTCAAGGCACGTTGGATGTCTTGGAGCTGTCTCGGGTCCGGTCTTCGATCGAAGCGTACGGGGACTCGTTTCGTCCCGGACGCCACTACCGAGGACCGGTTCGCCAAGACGGCGTGAACGTGCCGTTCTTCCAACTTGCACGGTACCCGTGCGGAATGCCGGGTGACCGTATGAAGCGAGGGAGCGACCCTTCGTGTGTCGCCCCCTCGTCGAACTTATCGCCGGATGCCCAGCCGCTTGATCAGCGAACGGTACCGCTCGATGTCCTGCTTTTGCAGGTACTTCAGCAGCCGGCGGCGCTGACCCACCAGCAGCAACAGGCCACGGCGTCCGTGGTGGTCGTGCTTGTGGGTCTTGAAGTGCTCGGTGAGGTCGGCGATGCGCTTGGACAGCAGCGCCACCTGGACCTCGGTGGATCCCGTGTCACCCTCGAAGGTCGCGTATTCCTTGATGATTGCCGACTTTTCGGCAGTGTCGAGCGCCATGTTCTCCCTTAGTTTCGAGATGAGGATTCGCGTACCCGCGGCGTCGGGCAGGCACGCGCATGCGAGGGTGTCCTCGCGGAACACGTCAACGTTAACAGACGGCGTCAGACGCCCAGCGCCTTGCGGGTGTCGGCGACGTCCGCCTCGATCTGGGCGATCAGCGGCGGCAGCGCGTCGTAGGCGCGTTGTTCACGCAAACGGGTGACGAAGTCGAGGCTGATCGGTTCGCCGTACAGGTCGCCGTCGAAGTCCAGCACGTGGGCCTCCACGGTGCGCCCGCTGCCGGAGAACGTGGGATTGGTGCCGACGCTGATCGCGGCGGGCAGCCGCACCTGGTCCATCGGGCGCCACAGCCAGCCCGCGTAGATGGCGTCGGCGGGCACGGCGGCGTGCGGGTCGTGGTGCAGGTTGGCGGTGGGGAAACCCAGCTGGGTGCCGCCCCGGTTGGCGCCGCGCACCACCAGGCCCGACACCCGGTGCGGGCGGCCCAGAGCCTCGGCGGCGGACTCCACGTCGCCGGCATCCACACAGGACCGCACGTACGTCGAGCTGTAGACGGTGGAGCCCGCGCCGGCCAGCGACACCGCGTCGGTGGTGAAGCCGAAGCGGGTACCCAGCTCGGACAGCAGGGCGGTGTCGCCGGCGGCGCGGTGGCCGAAGCGGAAGTTCTCCCCCACCACGACGCGGGCGGCGTGCAGCCGCTCCACCAGCAGGTCGTGGACGAAGGTCTCGGGCGGCAGCTGCGAGAACTCCCGGGTGAAGGGCAGCACGCAGAAGCCGTCGACCCCGAGCTCGGCGACCAGGTCGCCGCGCCGGTCCAGGTCGGTGAGGATCGCCGGGTGGCTGCCCGGTCGCACCACTTCGGACGGATGCGGGTCGAAGCTCACGACCACGCTCGGCAGGTCCGCCTCGCGGGCGGCGGCCACCGCGCGCCCGATGATCTGCTGATGCCCCCGGTGCACCCCGTCGAAGACCCCGATGGTCACCACCGAGCGCCCCCAACCTGCGGGTGTGGATTCAATGCCACGCCAACGTTTCATGGCGATCATCTTCGTCCATCGCGGACGCCGGCGCTGCCGGGGTGGGCCGTTAGGAGCGCGGCAACACCATCTCGGGGCGGGCGGCGCCGTCGCGCTCGACGACCACGCCGATCACCTCGTCGTCGGGGCCCAGCACGGCGTACGGGCCGTGGCGGCCGATGGGCGGCAGGCGGCCGCCGTGCGACAGGACGCGGGCGGATTCGGCGTCGACGGTGCGGCACGGCAGGAGGCGCCGCACCGTGCGGGTGGTGGAGTGGGTGACGGGGAAGTCGCGGGCCGCCAGGTCGTCGAGGGTGGCGGATTCGTCCAGGGTGAAGTCGCCGACGCTGGTGCGGCGCAGCGCGGTCAGGTGGCCGCCGACGCCCAGCGCGGCGCCGAGATCGCGGGCGATGGCGCGGATGTAGGTGCCCGAGGAGCAGTCCACGGCGATGTCGACGTCGAGGTGCTCGGCGCGGGCGATGCCCGTGACGTCGAGGCGGGAGATGGTGACCTGGCGCGGCGGCAGCTGGACGTCCTCGCCGTCGCGCACCCGCTTGTAGGCGCGCTTGCCGTCGATCTTGACGGCGCTGACGGCGCTGGGGATCTGCGCGATGTCGCCGACCATGGCGGCCAGGCCGTCGCGGATCGCCGCGTCGGAGACCGCGCCGGTGTCGGCGCTGGCGGTGATCTCGCCCTCGGCGTCGTCGGTGAGGGTGGACTGTCCGAGCCGGACGGTGGCGGCGTAGGACTTCTCGCGGCCGCTGACGTAGGTCAACAGCCGGGTGATCTGGCCGATGGCCACCACGAGCACGCCCGTGGCCATCGGGTCGAGGGTGCCGCCGTGGCCCACCCGGCGGGTGCCGGCGAGTCGGCGCAGCCGGGTCACCACGTCGTGGGAGGTCATGCCGGCGGGTTTGTCGACGATCGCGAATCCGGTCGGGGCTGTCACGAGGACCAAGCTTGGCAGACCCGCCGCGGCGTCGCGCGGCGAGACCGTCTCCCGTCGCTCGGTTATGGACATCTCCTGGAGCCCTGCCCTAAGCTCGCCCACCCCGGCATCGGAGATTTATATGTCTAAATTTCGCCGCGCGGTCCTGCTGACCGTGCCCGCCCTGGCGCTCGGCCTGGCCGGCGCCGCCATCGCCCTTCCCGCCCACGCCCAGCCCGACCACGACGACGGTGGGTCCCGGCACCTCACCGCCGCCGAGAAACTCACCCTCGAACACGCCGACGTGGACCCCGACGCCCCGCTCCAGTTCGGCACCGACCCGCTGGCCGACGTCAAGGCCGCCGCGGAGTCGACCGCGGGCTCGGCGTCCTGCCAGATCGGCGCCGACGACGCCACCGCCCTGTCGATCGCGATGACCTGGCCGGAGACCTCGCCGTCCGGCGAGCCGCCGTCCCCGATGACCCTGTCGCGCTACGACACCCAGCCCAGCCTCGGCGACCCCGAGGGCCGCGCCGCCGGCCTGTGGTTCCACCCCGGCATCGGCATGTGGCAGCTGGACTCGGCGGGCCTGGGCACCGACTTCACCGCGGGCGAGGCGATGGACGCCAAGAACGCGGCCGACCGCATGGTGCCGTTCATCGTCGGCAAGTACTGCGACGCCGTCAACTCCGGCAGCGCCCCGGCCGACGCCCGCGCCTCCGCGTGGTCGGACTGGGTGGCCTGCAACGAGGGCGCCTGCGAGGACGTCTACAACCGGGTGCTGAACGAGGGTGTCACCCCCGTCGACGGCGTCGGCCAGTACGGCGGCGGCGAGCAGCGCGACTGCGACTTCGGCGGCCAGGCGATGGCGTGCCTGTTCGTCGACCCGGCCAAGGCGCAGGGCGCCAACTGGTGGGCCGACCCGGCAGGCGGCAGATCCCCGGTGGCCGCGCCGTTCTACGTCTACCGCGTCGGCGACGGCGACAACGTCAGCGAGGTCCGCTACTGGCTGGCCGCCGACTCGGGCGCCTCGACCGACGTCCAGGCCACCCGGCCCTTCGGCAGCGACGCCCGCGGCGGGCTGACCTGGGCCGCCGGCGCCGGACTGTGCGACAAGACCGCCCACCGCGGAGGCTGCTAGGCCGCGTCGATCAGCCGATCGCCCAACGGTGCCCGCAGATACCGCACCTGTCGTCCCGCCCGATAGCCGGTGATGAGCCCGCAGTCGCGCAGCACCGTCAGGTGATGCGAGGCGGTGGACGGGGCGAGCGCGAGAATCTCGGCCACCTCGGTGGTGGTGCGCGCCGCGGCGAGCAGGTTCAGGATCTTCGCTCGGCTGCCGCCCAGCAGTGCCACCACCGATTCCGGGCCCGCCGCGGGCCGTTCGTCCCACAGCAGCCCGATTCCCCGTGGCGGGTAGGCGATCGCGGTGTCCGGCCTCGGGTCGGCGGTGACGTGGGGTCCGGGCCAGGCGAAGCAGGTGGGCACCAGCACCAGTCGGTCGCCGATGCTCGCCAGGGGCCCGCGCCGATGCCCGGTCGCGAGGGCGGTGCCGTCCCAGGCGAGTCTCGGATGCAGCTCGGCGAGCATCGACGACGGACCCGTTGAGGCGGCGAGCGCGCCGCGATGCGCGATGTCGGTCTCGCAGACGGCGCGCAGCCGGGACCAGTGCCGGGCCAGGAACCGATCGAAGTACTCGCGCATCTGATCGACCAATGCGGACAGGCCGCGCACCGGGTCGGACACGAACTCCCGCAACGGTCGCGGCGCCCGATCGGGGTGGATCAGGCCGACCTGGGCGACCGCCAGGCCGGGATCGACGGCGGCCACCCGATCGAGCTCGTCGACCAGACACGGGTGGGCGCCGTTGGGCACCGGGGTCAGGAAATCGGGGGCGTAGTCACGGCCGCCGGTCATGGCGCGCAACAGCGCGAAGTCTCCGTCCAGGCTCCCCAGCACGGTTTCGCGCCACGCCCGGTGTGGCCACCGCGGCGGTTTGCGGAGCGCGACCGTGCTCCACACCAGCTCGCTCACCGGGGATGTCGCGAACCTGACCGTCGCCAGATCGGTGGCGTCGAACTCCAGGGTCCTCACCCGCACCATTCGATCACGGTCGAATCCATTGCCGGTGGGCGCCGCCCGGGCCAGGCTGCCTCACACACCGACAGACTCGCGAAGGAGAACCGTCATGGAACGACGCCGACTGGGCTCGGACGGCCCCCGGGTATCCGCGCTCGGCTTGGGCTGCATGGGAATGAGCATCGCCTACGGGGCTGGCGACGACGCCGAGTCGACCCGGGTGATCCATCGGGCGATCGATGCGGGAGTCACGTTGCTGGACACCGCCGACGCCTACGGCGACCCGCTCCCGGGACACAACGAGCGACTGATCGGACGCGCCCTGGGTGCCCGCCGGGATCGGGCCACCATCGCCACCAAGTTCGGGTTGCGTTACGGCGATGGTGGACCCTTCCGGGTCGACGGCTCGCCGCGATGGGTGCGCCGGGCGTGCGATGCGTCGCTGCGGCGCCTGGGCACCGACGTCATCGACCTCTATTGCCTGCACCGCCGCGACCCCCAGGTGCCGATCGACGAGACCGTCGGCGCCATGGCCGAACTGGTCGCGGCCGGAAAGGTGCGTCACCTCGGTCTGTCCGAGGTGAGCGCCGAGACGCTGCGGTCCGCCCACGCGGTGCACCCGATCGCGGCGCTGGAGATCGAGTACTCCCTGTTCACCCGCTTCGCCGAGCGGGAACTGATCCCGGCCTGCCGCGAGCTGGGTGTGGGCATTGTCGCCTACTCCCCGATGGGCCGGGGCCTGCTGACCGGGGCGATCGGGGACGTGTCCGACCTGAGCGAGGCCGACAAGCGTCGCGGCAATCCCCGCTTCAGCGGCGCCAATCTGGCCCGCAACCTCGTCCTGGTGGACGAGGTCCGCGCGGTGGCGTCGCGGGCGACGGCGTCGGTGGCGCAGACCGCGCTGGCCTGGCTGCTGGCGCAAGGGAGCGACATCGTGCCGATACCCGGCACCAAGCGCACCCGCTATCTCGCCGAAAACCTTGGCGCCGTGGACATACGGCTCACCGAGGCGCAACTGGACCGGCTGTCGGTGCTGTCGGAGCACGGCGTCGCGGGCGAACGGCTGCCCGCGGCCGCGTTGCGGCTCACCGGCCGGTGAGCGGGTGGCACCCTCGACCACCGCGCGCAACATCGATGGCAGGTCACAGGGCCGGGCTGTCGCCCGACCCTCGACGAATCATTGGAACCGCGGTCGTTCAGCCCGCGGGCTCCAGTTCCCTCGGCTCGCTGTCGGCCTCGGACTGCGCGTTCTGATCGGCCTGCGCGTTGTCCTTGGCGACCTGCGCCATGCGCTCGTAGATCATTCCACCACTGTGGGCGATCGCCCCGACCACCGCCGGTACCACCGGCAGCACCCAGTCGGCCAGGAAGCCCGTGTGCGGCATGTTCGCCACCAGCACGGCCGACCCGGCCACGACGAAGCCCTGCACGGTCGCCCGCCACGCGGCCCGCCCGCTGTCAGCGACGGCGGCGCGGCGCTCGGCGGCCATGTCGTGCAGTTCGTTGAGCGCGTTGATGTCCCGGCGGCCCAGGAAGGCGCCTCCGAGGCCACAGGTGATGGAGGAACCCACGACCGAGGCGACCAGGCTGTCCTTGACCAGCAGGTAGCACAGCAGATATGCCAGGGCACCGGCCCCGATGCAGATCCCCGACTTGATCCAGTCGGACTTTTGGCCGGGGTACCAGTAGTACTTGGTCACCCCTTCACCGAGGTCTTTGATGATCCTGCCCATTTTGACGGCTCCCCTCGCACTAACCCGCGACTAGCTGTGGGTTGAGTCGTTACCCAGTGACGTACAGTGACCATTATCGCGATGACCGACTGCACGGTTGCCGGTTCTCGAAGATCCGATTATTGCATTTATGTCCGGTTTCGGACCTTTTAGCGACTCACCTTAGGCGTGACGGCTAAGTCACCACTACATCACCGCACGCGCGACCGCTATGTCGGCTTTCCGACGCTCGGGGGGCGGATTTACGCCTCACTTCACCTCGACGACGGGACCGGTCAGGCCACGCAGCTCCTCGGGCAGTTCGGCGCCCATGTCGTCGGCGATCCGCAGCGCCTCCTCGATCAGGGTTTCCACGATCTGGGACTCCGGGACGGTCTTGACGACCTCGCCCTTGACGAAGATCTGGCCCTTGCCGTTGCCGGACGCCACGCCGAGGTCGGCCTCGCGCGCCTCGCCGGGTCCATTCACGACACAGCCCATGACGGCGACCCGCAGCGGCACCGGCAGGCCGTCCAGCCCGGCGGTGACCTCCTCGGCCAGCTTGTACACGTCCACCTGGGCCCGCCCGCACGACGGGCAGGAGACGATCTCCAGCCCGCGTTCCTTCAGCCCCAACGACTCCAGGATCGCGAGGCCCACCTTGACCTCCTCCACCGGGGGCGCCGACAGCGACACCCGGATCGTGTCGCCGATGCCCTCGGCCAGCAGCGCGCCGAAGGCGGTGGCCGACTTGATGGTGCCCTGGAAGGTGGGGCCGGCCTCGGTGACGCCCAGGTGAAGCGGGTAGTCGCACTGCTCGGACAGCTGCCGGTAGGCGCGCACCATCACCACGGGGTCGTGGTGCTTCACCGAGATTTTGATGTCGCGGAAGCCGTGCTCCTCGAACAGCGAGCACTCCCACAGCGCCGACTCCACCAGCGCCTCGGCGGTCGGCTTGCCGTACTTCGCCAGCAGCCGCTTGTCGAGCGAACCGGCGTTGACGCCGATGCGGATCGGGGTGCCGGAGTCGGAGGCGGCGCGCGCGATCTCGGCGACCTTGTCGTCGAACTTCTTGATGTTGCCCGGGTTGACCCGCACCGCGGCACACCCGGCGTCGATCGCGGCGAACACGTACTTCGGCTGGAAGTGGATGTCGGCGATCACCGGGATCTGCGACTTCTTGGCGATGGCGGGCAGCGCCTCGGCGTCGTCCTGGCTGGGCACCGCCACCCGCACGATCTGGCAGCCCGAGGCGGTCAGCTCGGCGATCTGCTGCAGGGTCGCGTTGATGTCGGCGGTGACCGTCGTCGTCATCGACTGGACGCTGACCGGGTTGCCGCCGCCGACCAGCACTCCCCCGACGTTGAGCGCGCGGGTCTTGCGGCGCTCGGCGAGCGCGGGCGGCTTGGCGGACGGGATACCGAGGTTGACGGAGGTCATTGGGAGGACTCCAATTACTTGAACAACGTGATCGGGTTGACGATGTCGGCGGTGACGGTCAGCAGGGTAAAGCCGAGCATGACGATGATGACCGTATAGGTCAGCGGCATCAGCTTCATGTAGTCGACACGCCCGGGGTCGGGCTTGTTGCGCTTGGCGGCCCACCAGGACCGCACCTTCTCGTACCACGCGATCGCGATGTGCCCGCCGTCCATGGGCAGCAAGGGAAACAGGTTGAAGACACCAATGAAGTAGTTCAAGGTGGCCAGCAGGTAAAAGAACATCGGCCACAGGTTGTGTTCCACCATCTCGCCGCCCAGGCGGCTCGCGCCGACGACGCTGACCGGGGTGTCCTGGTCGCGCTCGGCCCCGAAGATCGAGTTCCACAGCGCCGGGACCTTCTGCGGGATGCGGGTCACCGCCTCGCCCATCTGGACGGCCATCTGCCCGGTGAGGTCGCCGGCGGCACCGATGCCCGCCACGGGGCCGTAGGTGATGCTGGCGGGCTTCGTCGAGGCCTGCTGGGTGATGCCGATCTGGGTGACCTTCTGGGACTTGCCGTTGCCCAGGTCGATCGTCACCGACTTCGGCGTGACCGGGACGTGCTTGGTCTTGCCGTCCCGGGAGATCGTGAAGTCGGCCTTGTCGCCGGCGGGGAGCTTGCGGATCGCGTTGACGGCGCAGGCCCACGTGCTGGGCGTCACCTGGTCGCCGGAGCCGGGGACCTTGCACTCGCGTCCGGCGATCCTGGTGCCGGACACCGCGATGATCTCGTCGCCGGATTCCAGTCCCGCCGCCACGGCCGGGGACTTGGGGTCGCCGTCCTCGCACTTGGTCTGGGTGGCCTTGGTCATCAGGCACTTCGACACGTCCACCTTCGAGGTGGTCTCCATGTCCTTGGCGTAGGCCGGGTTCGGCGCGGCCACGAAGGAAACCATGATCCACAGGATCAGGAAGCCCAGGATGAAGTGGGTGACGGAGCCGGCGCACAGCACGATGGTGCGCTGCCACACGGGCTTGCGCCAGAAGACCCGGTGCTGGTCCTCCGGCGGGACCTCCTCCTCTTCCTCCTCCTGTGCGGTCATGCCCGTGATCTTCACGAAGGCGCCCAGGGGGATCGGCTTGACCCCGTACTCGGTTTCTCCCTTGTGGAAGGAGAACAGCGTCGGGCCGAACCCGATGAAGAAGCGTGTGACCCGCATGCCGAACATGCGGGCGGTGCCCATGTGTCCCGCCTCGTGGAAGGCCACCGAAATAAGGATGGCGAGGGCGAACAGAATCACCCCGATGGCGTAATCCAACCGTGCGTTCCTTTAGCTCGTGAGTCGGACCGGTCGCCGGCCCGCCTATCGTCCATCCCGCGCGATGCGTTCGCGCGCGGTTCCTCGCGCCCACTCCTCGGCGGCGAGCACCGCATCGACGGTACCCGGTTCCCCAAACCCGGGCGCCATCGCTAGGACCTCCGCCACAGTGTCGACGATCCCGAGGAACGGCAGCTTCCCGGCGCTGAACGCCGCCACGGCCTCCTCGTTGGCGGCGTTGAAGACGGCGGGCAGACAGCCGCCGGCGCGCCCGGCGTCGCGCGCCAGGTTCACGGCGGGAAACGCCTCGTCGTCCAGCGGCTCGAAGTCCCAGCGGTGCGACCGCGTCCAGTCCACGGCGGACGCCGCGTCCGCCACCCGATCCGGCCAGGCCAGCGCGTGCGAGATCGGCAGCCGCATGTCGGGCGGCGACGCCTGCGCGATGGTCGAACCGTCGACGAACTCCACCATCGAGTGGATCACCGACTGCGGGTGAACCGCGACCGTGATGTCGTCGTACGACACATCGAACAATTCGTGCGCCTCGATTACCTCGAGCGCCTTGTTCACCATGGTCGCCGAGTTGATGGTCACCACCGGCCCCATGTTCCAGGTCGGGTGCGCCAGCGCCTCCTCGACGGTCACCTCGGTCAGCTCCCCTCGCCGCTTACCCCGGAACGGGCCCCCGCTGGCGGTCACGATCAACCGCCGCACCTGCTCGGCCCGTCCCGCCCGCAGGCACTGCGCCAGCGCCGAATGCTCGCTGTCGACCGGAACGATCTGGTCGGGCGCCGCCGCGGCCCGCACCAGCGGCCCGCCCGCGATCAGGGACTCCTTGTTGGCCAGGGCGAGGATCCGTCCCGCCCTCAACGCCGCCAGGGTCGGCGCCAGCCCGATCGACCCGGTGATCCCGTTGAGCACGAGGTCGCCGGGCCACGCCGCCAGCTCCTCCATGGCGCCCGGCCCCGCCACGATCCTGGGCACCCGCGCGTCCCCCTGCGCGTACCCCCGCTTCTTCGCCTCGGCGTACAACGCGAGCTGAACATCCTGCACCGCACTGGATCGCGCCACCCCGACCACGTCCACGCCCAGCCGCAGCGCCTGCTCGGCCAGCAACCCGGGATTGCCGCCCCCGGCCCCGATACCCACCACCCGCAACGCCTCCGGGTTGCGCAACACCACATCGATGGCCTGCGTCCCGATCGAACCGGTGGAACCGAGCAGAACGATCTCGCGTGGGGTCATGCCGACCATTGTCACATTCGGGGAAGTCGGCTCGTCTCCTTCCTACAATCGCCATTCAACCGAGAGGAAACACCGTGAACATCGCACTGTGGATCGCCCAGGGCCTGCTGGCCCTCACCTTCTTGTACTCCGGCGCCATGAAGTCGACCCAGGCGAAGGACGCGCTCATCGCCAAGGGCCAGACCGGAATCGCACCCTTCCCCGTGCCCGTGATCAGAATCGTCGCGATCCTGGAAATCCTGGCGGCCATCGGCTGCGTGTTGCCCTGGCTGACCGGCATCGCGCCCGTCCTGACCCCGCTGGCCGCCGTCGGCCTCGCGCTCGTCATGATCGGCGCCGCCATCGCCCACTCCAGTCTGCGCGAATACAAGCAGGTCCTCGGCGTGAACCTTCCGTTGTTCCTGGTCTGCGTCTTCGTGGCCGTCGGCCGCTTCGCCGGGTGGTGACCCCGCCCGCCCCTAGCGGAAGACGACGGTTCGCGCGCCGTTGAGCAGGACGCGGTGGTCGAGATGCCACGACAACGCCCGCGCCAAGACCACGTTCTCCAGGTCCCGCCCGGCGGCCACCAGCCGCTCGGGCGCCATGGCGTGATCCACCCGCGCGGTCTCCTGCTCGATGATCGGCCCCTCGTCCAGATCGGTGGTGACGTAGTGCGCGGTCGCCCCGATCAACTTCACGCCCCGCTCGTAGGCCTGGTGATACGGCCTGGCGCCCTTGAAGCTCGGCAGGAACGAGTGGTGGATGTTGATGATCTGCCCGGGAAGCTTGGCGCAGAACGCATCCGACAGCACCTGCATGTACCGTGCCAAGACGACGACGTCCACATCGTACGACGCGACCATGTCGAGCAGCCGCTGCTCCTGCGCCCCCCGGCTCCTGGCGTCCACGGGCACATGGTGAAACGGAACCCCGGCCCCCTCGGCCAGCCCCGCCCAGTCGGTGTGATTCGACGCCACCGCCGCCAGGTCCCCCCGCAGCGCCTCGGTCCGGAACCGGTAGATCAGGTCGTTGAGGCAGTGCCCCTGTTTCGACGCCAACACCATGACCCGCGGCCGCACCGCCAGGTCGTGCAGCCGCCAGTCGAGGTTGTAACGGGCCGCGATCGCGGTGAAGTCGGCGCTCAGCGCCTCCCGTTCCCCGTCCACCCGGAACTGCACCCGCATGAAGAAACGCCCGCTGCCGGGATCGGAGAACTGTTGGCTGTCAACGATCGTGCCGTCCCGCTCGACGAGGAAACCCGACACCGCGTGCACGATGCCGACCCGATCGGGGCAGGACAGGGCGAGGACGAATTCACTGGTCATCCGCATAAGCTTACGGATGGTAACCCCACGACGCCAAGTGGTCGAGCGCGCCAGGTCGGTGCTGATCAGGCCGATCCCCGGCAGTTCGGTGAGCAGTTCGCGCATTCCCCCATGCGCGTGTATCTGGTCCTCATCGGATCGGTCGGATCCGCCAGCGCCAAGGCCAGGGGAACCGTGACACAGCAAAGCTCGTACACCAAACGCTTCAAGAACTCAGCGCCGAACCATTTGGCGCTCAGGGGAAGCGGGCACAACGTGTCGCCCCGCCGCAACTCGTCTGTCGCGGTCAGTACCTCGTGCAGAACGTCGAAGTCGCCAGGCTGAATATTCGATGCCGAACGGAACATCCACGGCGCGAGGACCCTTCCCCGCGAAATGTCGGGGCCCTTGGCTCACACGGCGACGACGTTGAGGAAGCCTTCCAAGCCCTTGAAGTCGTCGGGGTTGCGGGTGTAGAGGGGAAGGCCGTTCGCCACGGCGGTGGCCGCGATCTGCAGATCGGCCACCCTTTTGCGGGGCTTGCGCCCCATCGCCTCTACCAAGGCCCACAGCGATCCGTAAGTGCGGGCGGCCTCCGTACCGAAAGAGAAGGCGGGGAAGGTCGTCTCGACCCACTGCAGTCGCAGTTGCCGCTGCATCCGAACCGCCGGGTCCTGGTTGGTGTAGAGCCCGGCGCACAGCTCCGCCAGGGTCACGGTACTTACGGTCACGTGCTCGGGAAGCTTTTCGCGCACTTCCATGAAGTCGATGATTACCGAGGTGTCGAGCAGGCCCCGATTCATTCCGGGTTCATCGGTCACGGAAGGGATCCTGGTCTATGAGTTCGTCCAGCTCGGCCCGCAGCTTGGCGTAGTCCATCGGCGGCAGATGCTCGGCGCCGCGAATCGCCTCCTCCTTGGACACGAACATCCTGCCCGGTAGCGGTCGCAGTTCCGCCATGGGCGTTCCGTTTCGCGCGACGATGAACGTCTCGCCCTGGGAGACGGCCTGCAGGATCTTGCCGCTGTCGTTGCGAAGGTCTCTTTGATTGATCACGCGGGACATGCTTCCACATTAACGAACTTCGCTACGATGTGCTACCTACTTATCGTATTCATTCCGATACGCCAATGGCTCAGGGCGATCGCCCCGAGCCATTGACCTCGCCTTACTTCGTCGCGCTCGCGAGTTCTCGCTGCGGAGCGGGTTCGGCGTCGTCGCCCTCCTTGACGCCGTACTTGCCGTAGAAGACGCGCAGGAACTTGGGCGCCCACCAGTTGGCGCGGCCCAGGATGCGCATGGTGGCGGGGACCAGGAGCATGCGGACCAGGGTGGCGTCGACGAAGATCGCCACCGCCATGCCGATCCCGATCATCTTGAGGAAGACGATGCCGCCCGCGGCGAAGGAGGACACCACCACGATGAGCAGCAGGGCCGCCGAGGTGATGATGCCGCCCGTGCGTTGCAGTCCGGTGAGGACGGAGGCGGTGTTGTCGCCGGTGCGGTCCCATTCCTCCCGCACCCGAGACAGCAGGAACACCTCGTAGTCGGTGGACAGCCCGAACAGCATCACCAGCATGAGCAGCAGGTTGGAGGGTTCCAGGAAGCCCGAGGGCGTGAAGCCCAGGAGGTTGGACAGGTGGCCCTCCTGGAAGATCCACACGATGACGCCGAACGAGGCGCCGATCGAGACCACGTTCATCAAGATCGCCTTGATCGGCAACAGGACCGAGCCGAAGGCCAGGAAGAGCAGCACCAGGGTGACCGCGGCGACGTACAGGGCCAGCCAGGGCAGGCGGTCGCCGATGTCGGTGAATTCATCGGTGAGTTTCGACGGCATCCCGGTGACCTCGATCTTGTCGGCGTCGCCGGGATAGACGTCGGCGACGTCCTTGGCGAGGTCTCGGGCGGCCGAGGATTGTTCGGCGAGGTCGTAGCGGACCTGGAGCACCGTGTCGTCGCCGCTGGTGTCCAGCGGGGTGACGGCCTTGACGTGGTCGATGATCTCGATGTTGCCGGCGACCTGGGCCGCGCCCGTCTTGCCGCCGCCGTCGACCATCACCAGCATGGTGTTGTCGGAGCCGTGCGGGAAGTCGGCCTTGAGTTTCTCGGCGACGACGCGGCTCTCGGTGCCCGACGGCAGGACGTGGTGGTCCACCGTTCCGAAGGACGCCTTCAGGAAGGGGCTGGCCGCCACGGCCAGGACCACCAGGACGCCCAGGATGTACAGGACCGGGCGGCGCATCACGCTGCGGCCGATCCCGGCCCACACGCGTGAGCCCTGGCTCTTGTTGCGGCGCTTGCGGATGCGGACGGAGTCGACGCGGTGGCCGAGCACCGCCAGGAGCGCGGGAAGCACCGTCAGGGCGCCGAGCATGGCCACGGCGACGGCGGACATTCCCCCGTAGCTGATGCCGTGCAGGAAGGGCAGCGGGAACATGAGCAGGCCGCCCAGGGACAGGATGATGGTGAGGCCCGAGACCATGACGGTGCGGCCCGCGGTGGCCATCGTGCGGGCGATCGCGTCCTTTTTGGATTGGCCCGCGTCGAGTTCCTCGCGGAAGCGGTTGACCACGAAGAGGGCGTAGTCGATGGCCAGGCCGAGGCCGATGATGGTGATGACGTTGATGGCGAACACCGACACGTCGGTGACCATGGTGAGCAGGCGGGTGATGATGAAGCCGCCCATGATGGCCAGGACGCCGACCAGGAGCGGGGTGGTCGCGGCGATCAGGCTGCCGAAGATGATCACCATGAGGCCCAACAGGATCGGCATCGAGTACGTCTCGGCCGTGACCATGTCGTCCTTGGTCTGCCTGTTGACGTCGTCGTAGATGGCCGCCTGCCCGCCGAGCCGGGTGGTGAGGCCGTCGGCGTCCAGGGAGTCCTTGAGCTTGTCGAACTGGGCGGCGCGGGCGTCGTCGGTGTCGCCGTTGAGGGTGATGGACACGAATGTGGAATGCCCGTCGTCGGAGACGAAGGAGTCCTGTTTGGTGTTGTAGAAGGACGTCACCTTGTCCACTTGTGGACGGTCGGAGACGTCGTCGATCACGTCGGTGACCTTCTCGGCGAACTTCGGGTCCTTCGCCTTGAGGTCGGCGGAGTGGTACAGCGCCACGATGTCGGTGGACTGTCGCCCGAAGGTGTCCTCGATCTTGTTCTCGGCCTTGGCCGAGGGGCTGTTGTCGTTGTAGAAACCGCCGTCGGTAAGGGAATCGAACACACCCGAACCCCAGGTGGCTCCGATGGCGATAATCGCCGCTCCCATTACCAGGACGGCCCAACGCAGTCGGTACACCGCCCGACCCCAGGCTGCGAACACGGTGGTCAGCTCCTCAAACGTTGTAAACTAAGGGCTCGCGGATTGTGCGAACGCCGTTAACTATGGCTAACACCGTTCACTTCCGCAAGGGCGATCCCCACATTTCGGACGAGGAACTCACGTGAATCAGCGCACACCCGCTCCCACCAGGAGGCAGCGACAGCACGCGGACACCGCCGCCGAGATCAAGGCGGCGGCGCGGGCGCACATCGTGGCCGCCGGGGCGTCCGGACTGTCGCTGCGCGCCGTGGCCCGCGACGTCGGGCTGTCGGCGCCGGCGCTGTACCGCTACTTCCCCAGCCTGGAGGCGCTGGTGGTGGCGGTGGTGGTCGACATGTACGGCGAGCTGCGCGACTACATGCTGTCCGAATGCGACAAACTCCCCACCGGCGACCTGTTGGCGCGCCTGGTGGTGGCGGCCCACAGCTTCCGGCAGTGGGCGGTGTCGCACCGTCCCGAGTTCGCCCTGATGTTCGCCAGCCTGATCCCCGGCGCCGTGATCTCCAAGCCGGGCTGCACCTCGGCCGACCTGGACCCCGAGGCCGAGCCCTACGCCTCGATGCTGCGCTTCTCGCGGGTGTTCGGGGATCTGATCAACCGGGCCTGGAACCAGTCCGATGAGGAGCGCGGCTTCACGCTCGAGATCCCGCCCGCCCCGGACATGCCGCCGGAGCTGCGCGACGAGATCACGCGGTGCGCCACCGCGATCGGCGCCGAGGACGTCCCGTTCGACTTCGCCTACGCGTTCCACTCCTACTGGGTGAGGCTGTACGGCCTGATCGCCATGGAGGTGTTCGGCCACCTTCCCGTGGTGGGCCAGGCCGAGGCGTACTTCGACACGGAGGTGGCCGCGATGGCGGCCGGGCTCGGAGTCACGCTGTCCCGCACCTAATCGGCGCCCGCGTCGTTGACTCTTGAGAGGGAAATCGACGACCAGGGGGGTTGGACGCTCATGCTGCACGCGGGTGACGTGCTGGCCGAACGATACCGGCTGTGTGAGCGCGTCGGCGGCGGCGGCATGGGTGACGTGTGGCGAAGCGAGGACACCGTCCTGGGCCGCACCGTCGCCGTCAAGGTACTGCTGGCCCGCCTGGCCGACGCCAGCAACTTCCGGGAGCGGTTTCGGCGCGAGGCGCGATCCATCGCCGCCCTGGAGGGCCCGAGCATCGCCGAGGTCTACGACTACGGCGAGCAGGCCACCATCGACGGGATCCTGTCCTATCTGGTGATGCAGTTCGTGGACGGCATGTCGCTGTCGCGGCGGCTGGCGGGCTGGGGGCGGCTCAACGCCGCCGACACCCTGAGCATCGTCGCCCAGGTGGCCGACGCGCTGGAGGTGGCGCACCGCTCGGGCATCATTCACCGGGATGTCAAGCCCGGCAACATCCTGGTGCGCGACTCGGGCCAGGTGGTGCTCGTCGACTTCGGCATCGCCCGCACCGAAACCAACCTCACCATGACCACCACCGGGGTGGTGCTGGGGACCGTGACGTACATGTCCCCCGAGCAGGCCTCCGGGGAGCGGCTCGGGCCCGCCTCCGACATCTACTCGCTGGGCGTGGTGACCCACCAGTGCCTGGCGGGGCACCCGCCGTTCAAGGCCGACACGCCCCTGGGGGTGCTGTCGGCCCACCTGCGCAACCACCCCCCGGCCCTGCCGCCCGACATCTCCGACCCGATCCAGGGCCTGGTGGTTCGGGCCCTGGCCAAGGAACCCGCCGACCGCTGGCCCAGCGCGGGCGAGTTCGCCGACGCCTGCCGCCGCGCCGCCGAGGAGCCGCCGCCTCCCGACGTGATCGAGGAGCTGGACCCCGAGGAGCTGCGCGCCCAACACCAGGCCGTCACCGTGGGCACCGCGGCCGAGCCCGGCCGCACGATGGTGCCGCCGATGCGGCGCTCGGCCCCGGTCGG
>NZ_DASQPW010000229.1:0-12031 GCF_035643755.1 Stackebrandtia sp.
CGCTGGCACCTGCTGCACCGCCTGTCCGTGCTCGGCGGCGCCGACGCCGCCGACATCGACGCCGAGACCCGCGCCGACCCCAGCGCCCGCGGCGCCGAGCTGGCCGAGTCCTGCCGCGCCGCGCTTCCCGACGCCGAGGCGAAGGAGCGCGCCTGGCGGCGGATCACCGCCGAGCCCGAGGTGTCGGCGCAGTTGGCCAGCGCCGCGGCGAGCGGGTTCTGGCAGCCGGGGCAGGAGGAGTTCACCGACGCGTACGTGCCGCGCTACTTCGACGAGATCGCCGCGGCGACCCGCGATCGCGGTCAGTTCGCCGTCATGCGCATCGGCGCCTCCGCGTTCCCGAGGCTGGCGGTGGCACCCGAAACCCTGGAGCGGGCCCGTGACCTGGCGTGCCGCGACGACGTCGACGACATCCTGCGCCGCGCCATTGTGGATGCCGCCGACGGCGTTCGGGTGGCCCTGGAGGTGCGGGCGATGGGGTGACACCCGCGGCCGGCACCGGTAGCGTGGCTACATGGGAATCCGAAGCCTGCTTCGCAGCGTGGCCGTGGTGGGCACGGTCATCGCCGTTGCCAGCTTCATCTACATGCACCTCGTGATGCCCAAGGTGCATCCGGTGCATCAACCGGTGTCCATGTATGAGCTGGAACCCGACGGCTACGCCGGCTACCTCGTGGGCACGTTGTCCATCGCGATCGCCTGCGCCGCCCTGGTCTACGGCCGCCGGCGGTGGCAGGGCCTCGCCATGGGCCTGGCCGCGGTCGCGTTCGTCGTGACGGTGCTGTTTCCCACCGACCCGGGCCACGGCGTCAGCTCCGTGTCCGGCCAGGTCCACCGCTACAGCTCCGGCACCGCCTTCGGCCTGGTCATCGTCGCGGGATTCCTCGCGGCCGCCTTCGCCGGACCCTCGCGCTGGCGCACGTGGACCTTCGCACTGTCCAGTGTGACCGCCGTCCTGATGATCGTGATCATCGTCAACACCTTCCTGCCCGAGCTGGCCAACGGCGGCGACTGGCGCGGCCTGCCGCAGCGCGTCCTGCTGTTGGCCCTGGCGATCCAGCTGGTCGTGCTCGCCTACCAGCCCGTCGCGCGGCCGTCGGCCGACGCCTCCGTGTCGGTGCCGCGCGCCCGCGCGGGTCATCCCGTGCGGCACTGAGGATTTCGTGAACCGTCGACCCCTGCTGCCGACCGTGGCCTGCCTCTTGCTGGCGGCCTGCGCGGCCTCCCCCGCCGCGCACCACACCGACGGCATCCGCAGCTGGGTATACCAGCTCACCGGCTACGCCGACGGAAGACTGGACGCCATCGCCGCCGCTCCCCAGGACGCCGCCGTCATCGACCTCGCCCGCGACGGCGGCGACGACTACTTCACCGCCGACGAGATCTCGTCCGTCCGGGACACCGGCAAGCGGGTCTTCGCCTATTTCTCCATGGGGACGATCGAGAAGTACCGTCCGGAGTACCGCGCGGTGAGCGACGCCGACCTGAAACTGAACCGCTGGAACGACTGGCCCGACGAGAACTTCGTCAAATACTGGAGACCCGACTGGTGGAGGTTGGCCGTCAAACCGCGCGTCGATGCCGCCCTGCGGGCGGGTTTCGACGGCGTCTATCTCGACGTCCCCAACGCCTACGAGGAGATCGACCCCGACCTGGTGCCCGGAAGGAGCAGGCACACGCTGGCGCGCGAGATGGTCGATCAGATCGTCCACATCAGCGCCTACGCCAAGCGCGAGAACCCGGACTTCGAGATCCTGCCGCAAAACTCCCCGGAGCTGCGCCACTTTCGGGGCTACACCGACGCGATCGACGGCCTCGGCGTCGAGGACCTCTTCTTCACCGACACCGACCGACCCTGCACGGCCGACTGGTGCCAGGAGAATGTGGACAACGCCCGGGCGTTGCGGGAGGCCGGAAAGCTGATCCTCGCCGTCGACTACGCATCCAAATCAGACAATATCGCCGCGGCCTGTCGCAAATACGCCACAATGGGTTTCGCGGGGTATGTCACCAATGTGGAGCTTGACCGCATACATTCGCCGTGCTCGTGACCAGCGCATTCCTTTGATGACCGAGCGTCGGCGGTCGGAAAGTTTGCGGACGCTTAACCCAGGTGTCACTTCGAGGTGTATTGGAACCGCCACATTTCTTGCTGGGCTTGGTAAAACGAAGCTGCCCTCAGTCCCTCACTCTCAGCGAGGTCAATATGTCACTATCTCGACGGTCGATCATCGTGGCCGGTGCGGCCGGAAGCGCCTTGGTGGCCGTCCCCGGCGCCGCGTTCGCGGACGAACGCCGCCACACCGCGCCCCTGCCGACCAATCCATTCACTGTGGGCGTCGCCTCGGGTGAGCCCGAGCCCGACGGTTTCGTCCTGTGGACCCGCCTGGCCCTCGATCCCCTGGCCGCCGACGGCATGGGCGGGATGCCCGACCAGGACTACGACGTGGAATGGCAGATCGCGTCCACCGACAAGTTCGCCAAGCTCGCGGCCTCGGGAACCGTGGCCGCGTCTCCGAAGTGGGCGCACAGCGTCCATGTCGAAGTGGACGGTTTGAAGCCCGGCCACGAGTTCTTCTATCGGTTCAAGGTCGGCTCGTGGCTGTCGCCGATCGGGCGCACCCTCACCGCGCCGAAGGCCGGCAGCATGCCCGACAAGCTCACCATGGCCTTTGTGTCCTGCCAGCAGTACGAGCACGGCTGGTACAACGCCTATCAGCACCTGGCCGAGGAATCGCCCGATCTCATCCTTCACCTCGGCGACTACATCTACGAGTACGGAAAGGACGTCTACAAGGCCAAGTCGGGCAACGTCCGGCACCACCCGGGCGCCGAGTGCGAGTCCCTTGCCCAGTACCGCCAGCGTCACGCCCAATACAAGACCGACCCGCACCTCCAGGCCGCCCACGCCGCCGCCCCCTGGGTGGCGGTCTTCGACGACCACGACGTGGACAACAACTGGGCCGGGTTCCACTACGAGAAGCCCGAGTTCCTCCAGCCGTTCTTCAGGCAGCGCAGGGCGTACGCGTTCCGCGCGTACTGGGAGAACATGCCGCTGCGCAAGAAGCAGCGGCCGCAGGGCCCCGACATGCAGCTCTACCGCCGCTTCGCCTGGGGGCGGCTGGCCAACTTCCACATGCTCGACACCCGTCAGTTCCGCGACGACCAGGGCTGTGGCGACGGCTGGAAGGCCTGCCACGAGGCCGACGACCCCGCGCGCAGCATCACCGGCGATGATCAGGAGAAGTGGCTGATCGAGGGCTTCCACCGCTCGAAGGCGCGCTGGGACTGCATCGCCCAGCAGGTCTTCTTCGCCCAGCGCGACGGCGACTCCGGCCCGCTCAAGGTGCGCAGCACCGACGCGTGGGACGGTTACACCGCCTCCCGCGACCGCATCACCAAGGGTTTCCTGGACGGGAAGGTCCGCAACCCCGTGGTGTTGTCGGGCGATGTTCACGCCCACTACGCCTGCGAGCTGAAGGCGGACTACGACGACCCCACGGGACAGTCGGTGGGCGTGGAGTTGGTGGGCACCTCCATAACGTCCGAAGGGGACGGCCAGGACTCCATCCCCGAGGAGAACCCGTTTCTGCAGATCAATCCGCACATCAAGTTCTACAACCGACAGTGCGGGTACGTCTCCACGACATTCACCCCCGACCAGCTGGAATCGCACTTCAAGGTGGTGCCCAAGGTGAGTCAGCAGGATCAGCCGATGTGGACCCGAAGGTCGTACACCGTGGCCGATGGCGAGCACGTCCTGCATCAGACCTACTCGCGGGACGTCGACGACAGGCGCCGCGAGAAGTTCGACCAGGACCATCCGCTGCGCAACCTCGGCCCCGAGGACCTCAACGACATGCCCTGAGCCACCGCTTGCTCCACGACTCCCCGCGTCAGTCCCGACGCGGGGAGTTTTGTGATTGACGTCACTACGCGTATTCCGTATCTGGGACGCCGCCCGTCGCTCTATACGAGTGAGGAGGCAACGCAATACCCCGGTCGGGTCCGCCTCACCTGCCATGGGCGCCCGACCACGCCACATTGGGGGGCGTTCTTCGCGAAACCTGCCAGTTCGCGAAGTATCGGGGGCTTGGGGCCGCGGCGGACACTGTGGGGAGTGTCCGCCGCTTCCCCAGGAAGCCACTCCCCATACCGGCGCAGGGTAGCGGGAATGCGTTACCGTCCGACGCCGAAGATCACAAACGAATAGACATACATCCACCCTTCAATCAGGAACGGATTATGAAGCTCTACTTCACCGGCGAGACACCCAGACTCCCCGAATCCAACTCACGGCGTGACCGCACCGCGGGGGTGCCCAATCTGCCCGACAGCCTGCTCGATCGGCACCGCGCCAGGGTGCTGCGCCCCGGAGACGCACCACTGGCCGCGGGATCGCCCACCCCCGGCTCCACCATCTACCGCTACAACAGGGTGCTGATGTGCCACCGCCTGCTCGGCAACGACGAGCAGCTCGCGGAGCTCGACGCCGCCCTGGCGGTGCACGGGATGAGAATCGACAGGGAGCACCTGGGAAAGGTGCCGCACGACAAGCGGATGCGACGGGCGCGGGTGACGCTGGGGGAGCGGGCCACACCCGACACCGTTGACGCCTGGCGGGTGCTGCAGACGCTGCGGGGGGCGGTTTCTGGAGGACGGTGCAGCCAGGACGTTCTGAAGCGGCTGCGGCTGGAGCATCTGCTCGTGGGGTCGGCGCTGCAGGGGGCGGGGGCCGCCTGGGTGGGGACGGAGCGGACAGGATCTCCGGGGAGTGGCGGGCCGTTTGAAAACGGCGGACCCGCGGGCTATACCTACCCTTCTCGGACGCCTGTGGACATGGTGCTCCCGATGCCAAGCCGTCGTCCGCTGGAAGCACTGACTGGCAAACGCCGCCCAGTGATCGCGGTGCTGGACTCTGGTGTCACCCCAGCACATCCCGCGTTTGACATCTCCGACCGCCAGGAACAGCGGGATACATTCATCACCGTCGATAGCAAGCTTCAAGAGTTGCTGGCCAACGAGGCCGACCCCGAATCGCCGCACATCGAGGGACCGTGGGACTCGATGGACACCGATGGCTCGCTGCTCGGTGAGGTGACCTCCCACTTCGGACACGGCACCTTCATCTCGGGTGTCATCCGCCAGCTCGCCCCCGACGCTCAGGTGCGGTCGATTCGCGTCATGCAAAACGACGGCATCGTTTACGAACACGAATGCCTCGGCGCGCTGACGGCACTCGCCGACGAGGTCGAGCGGGCCCGAAACGGCGACGACTCCGCTGATCCCGTGGACATCGTCTCGTTGTCCTTCGGCTACGTCGATGAAGACCCCGACGATCAGGTTCATGGCGCGCTTCGCGACGCCATAGGCCGACTGACGTCCTTGGGTGTTCCCGTCATCGCCGCCGCTGGAAACTTCGCCAGCAACCGCCCCTTTTACCCCGCGGCGTTCGCCGCCGAACCCCAGCCCCAACAGGCCGCCCCCGTGATCAGCGTTGGTGCCTTGAACCCCAACGAAACCCTGGCCATGTTCACCAACGAGGGACCGTGGGTGTCGTGCTACGCCACGGGCGCGTCCCTGGTGAGCACCTATCCCACCTATGCCGACGGCGACGCCAGCCCCAGCCTGGCGAACGACCATGGAACCCGCTACCGCGAAAGCCTGGACCCCGACGACTTCACCTCGGGCTACGCCATCTGGAGCGGAACATCGTTCGCGGCACCCATCGCCGCCGCGAAACTGGCCTCGGCGATGATCGACAACTCCGATCTCGCCGATCTCGCCCCGCAGGACGCCCAATCGGTGACCCACCGAGTACAGTCGGCAATCAAGGCCATTGGCGGATGACGGACCGACCATGAACCCCCTCGACGAGTATCTCGACCCTCCCGAAGCGAAGCGCTACGCCGATGCGTTGCGCGGCGCTCGGGAGGGCGACCCGCATGCCCTGGACGAACTGGTGGATGAGTTGTCTCCCATGCTGTGGCGGGTCGCCCGCCGCCAGGGGCTGGACCGATCCGCCGCCGAAGACGTGGTGCAGTCGACCTGGCTGACTCTGATGCACAAACTGTCCGAGATCGACAAACCCGCCGCACTTCCGAGCTGGCTCGCCACCACGGCGCGCCGTGAGGCCTGGCGGGTCAGCAGAAGAGGTCACCAGGAGCAACCCGCCGACCATCAGGAGTGGGACGCCTTCGTCGCCGACCAAGTCGACCTCGGCGAGGACGTGATCGAGCGGATGGGACTCGCGCCGCGGTACAAGACATTGTGGAATGTCGTGAAACAGCTCCCGCCCAAGTGCAGGGGGCTGATTCAGGTGATCGCCTACACCGACAGGCCCGACTACAGCAAGGTGGCCGAGGCGTTGAAGATGCCTCGCGGTTCCATCGGGCCGAATCGGGGTCGGTGTCTGGCAAAGCTGCGTGAACTTTTGCACTCTAATCCTGAGTGGAATTGATGAGGGGAGTAAGACATGACTAACGCCGATGGACAGGTGATGGGCGCCGATGCGCCCATTGACGACTGTGACGTGCGCAATCTATCGGCCGTGCGGGAGTTGTACGACCAGATCGATCCGATACCCGATGGGTTGACGGAACGCGTGAGGTTCGCCATGGCCTTGGAGCACATGGACGCCGAAGTAGCGCGCCTGGTGGAGAACAGCGCCCTGGCCAGCGTTCGGTCCACGTTGCAGACAGCGGAACAGGCCCGCACCATCATCTTCGAGTCTTCGGCCCTGACGGTCATGGTGAGCGTCAGCCAGGTGAACGACGATGTGGTGCGGGTGGACGGCTGGCTGTCGCCCGAGGGGGAGTATCGGGTGGAGCTGCGCACCCCCGACGCTCAGCATCGAACCGTGGCCGACCCGATGGGACGATTCGTGGTGCATGAGTTGCCGCGCGGCATCTTTCGCATGGTGATTCGGGCGCCAGAAGGCAAGACGGGCAAGGGGGAGACGCCCGTGGTGATCACGCCGTCGGTAGTGTTGGACTGAGGTGGTAGCGGGTTGTGGTCGATGTATACGACAATGTCGGGGTGTGTTCCCCCGCCCGAGATACCGACCGCGTCGAAGAAGCATGGCAGTTGCAGAAGCTTGGCATCGATGCCACCAATGCGGGGAAGCCGGCGATGGGCGCCCGCCACCTTCGAGAGGGCCTGGATCTTTTGGGTTGGATCGAGGGGAAACCATTTGGCGGGAGCCATGAGTCGGAAGTCGTGCTCGCTAGGCTTCTGATAAGCCTCGCCTACGCTGAAGCAGAGTTGGGTTCGGCAAAGCATGGCCTTGATCTACTTGACCTTGCCACACGGCATGTGGCGCCACAGCATAAAGGAATCCTGTGGAACCAACGTGGTCTGATTCTGTGGAGGTCGGGCCGCATCCAAGACGCGCTTATGTGCTTCAGTGACGCTGAGCCGCTGCTTCGGCTACATGGTCCTAAGTGGATTCTCGTTGGGGTCCTGTTGAATCGAGCTGGCTTGCTCGGGGATTTGGGCAGATATCGTGAGGCGCGGGACGATCTGCAAAAGTGCGCGTCCCTGGCTGAGGCGAACGGCCTCCCCATTCAGTTGGCGAAGGCCCTACATACGCAGGGTAATATTGCACAAGGCATGGGCGACATACCAGCTGCTTTGGCCCTGTTCGCGAAGGCCGAGAGTCTCTACGAAGCTTCTGCGCCCGATATGACTCATGCTTTGGCGATCTCCAGCGCAAACGCCCTGCGAGAAGCGGGATTGACACATGAAGCCATATCACGGCTTGATATGGCGATCGGACAACTAAGAGATCAGGGACGCGAGCTTGATCTCTTTGACAGTGAGGTGCACCGAGCACGCATCGCCCTTGAAATTGGAGATATTGAAGCCGCGGTGAAGTTCTCCAAGCGTGCAGAGCACAGGGCTCACGCCCAAGGGAGTGTGGCTCTAGCCGACTGGGCTGAGCGCATACGTCGGGAGAGCGAGTTTCGCAGCGGCTACATTGGCTATGAGTTCCCAGGTGAAACGCTTGCGTTGGCACTACGCCAACGCGAGCTCAAACAGAATGACACCGCGGAACTCGCCGAGCTCCTAGCGGCGCGTGCCCTTATACGGGCACAGGATTTCGGAGCCGCCGAGCACATACTGGTACGGCGGCCGCGAACGACGGGGGCTCAGATTTTGGTCGCAAAGTTGACTCGCAATCTGGCTAGGGCAGAGTTGGCGCGATCGAGGGGCAATACCAAACTGGCGATGGAGCATTTGGCCAAGGGGCTGGTCGGCCTTCACCAGCATCGGGAAAGCCTTGGCAGTCTTGAGCTCCAGACGGGTGTGACTTCGCTCGGCAGTGATCTAGCGTCCATGGGCCTTGAGCTGGCGCTCAACTCTCGACGGCCGTCCACAATCCTAACTTGGTCCGAGCGCTCGCGCGCCCAGGCGTATCGTCTACCCGCGGTCACACCGCCCGAGGATCCAGAGGTTGCAGATCTGTTGGCACAGGTACGCATACTGCGTGACGCGATCCGTGAAGCGGAACAAGAGGGCAGACCTGCACGTGACGAACGCACTCGATGCGTAAAGGTTGAACGTCAATTGCGTGAGCGCGCTTGGCAAACATCTGGCCCAGGCGACAGCGTTCCCGAGGTCCGCCCCAAACAAATCCACGAGGCGCTGTCCACTCGCGACCATGCCATGGTCAGCTTTCTCGCTCACGACAACCAACTTCACGCCCTCACCCTGGTCAATGGTCGCACCAAACACCACCCCCTCGGCAGCATGCCCGAGGTGGACGAATCGGTCCGCCTCCTCACCGCCGACCTCAACGCCCTCACGGGTCGCGCCCTGCCCAAACGGCTCGCCGCCACCGTCGAGTCCTCCATCCGCCATCGCACTCAGGTCCTGGACGCCGCTCTCTTCGGCGCCTTCCGCAAACGCCTGGGCGACTCCGATCTCGTCATCGTCCCCACGGGACTCCTCAACGCCGTCCCCTGGGGACTCCTGCCCACTCTCCATGGCCGCCCCGTCACCGTCTCCCCGTCCGCCGCGGTCTGGTGGTCCGCGCTGAACTACGACACCCGCACGACGGGCCGCCCCCTGCTGGCCTCGGGCCCCGATCTCACCAACGCCGAGGCCGAGCTCGACACCATCTCCGAGCAGTACTACAACCCGATCCTCCTGCAGGACACCGCCGCCACCCCCACCGCGATCCTGTCCGCCCTCGACGGCGCCCCGATCGCCCACCTGGCCGCGCACGGCTACCACGAGCCCGACAACGTTCTGTTCTCCCGCATGGACTTCGCCGACGGCCCCCTGATGGCCTACGACATCGCGCGCCTGAAGACCCCGCCCGCGCACGTCACCCTGTCCGCCTGCGACGTCGGGCAGGCCAAGGTCGCCGTCGGCGACGAGACCCTCGGCTTCACCGCCGCGCTGCTGTACGTCGGCACCCGCACCGTCGTGTCCAGTGTGGTCAAGGTCGAGCACGAGGCCGCCGCCGACATCATGACCGCCTACCACGCGAACGTCGTCGCGGGCCTGGCCCCCGCCCGCGCGCTGGCCGAGGCGTCCACCCGCCACCCGCTGTCGCCCTTTGTCTGCTATGGGGCCAGTTAGGACACTGATCGTCCTCATTGTCCGACATAGGCGAATTGTCGCGCGTTTGTGCTGCTCAACCGACGGCGGCATAACGATTGAATCGCGGATGTAACGTGTGGCTTGACAGCCGTGGCTCCGCCGACGGAGGCTGGCGGGGACGCGAGAATCAGGGGAGGGGCGGCCGCGGAACATGAAGGATTCCACTCGGCGATGGCTGCCGATCGCCGTGGTCACCCTGGCGCTCGTCCTGTTGGGCTGGGTGGTGTCCACCGCGCAGCTGTCGTCGCACGCGGTGCCGATACCTCACCTCGCTCAGCACAACACGCCCGCCGCGGGATCCTCCTCGACGCGCGGCACGTCCAGCGCGTCGTCGGTGAGCGCCAACGCGCCGCATTTCAGTCTGCCGCCGTGGGTGGGCGCGCTGATCTCGATCCTCGCCGACGTCATCGCCGTCGCCCTGGCGATCGCGGTGGTGGGTTTCGTGGCGTACCGCCTGTTCGTGGTGCGGCCCGCGGCGCGCGAGGCGCCCGTGACGCGGCGGGCCTCGCAGCCGTCGGCGGGGGAGATGCGCGAGGCGCTGCTGGCAGGGTTGTCCGATATTGACGCGGGCGGCGATCCGCGGCGCGCCGTGATCGCGTGCTGGTTGAGGCTGGAGCGCGCCGCCGCCGAGGCCGGGGCGGCGCGGCTGGAGTCGGAGACGCCCAGCGACCTGGTGGTGCGGCTGCTGACGTCCTTCGAGGTCAGCGATCGGGCCCTGGAGGCGCTGACCTCCGCCTACCACCGCGCCCGCTACGCACCCGACGCCGTGGGCGCCTCCGAGGTCGAGCGGGCCCGCTCCGCGCTGACCGAAGTGGATGCCCAGCTGGCGCGGGCGCAGCGGCGCGACGAGACGGGGGCGGCGACGTGAACGGTTTCGCCCGACCCACCTGGGCGCAGTGGTCCGCGCTGGTGTGGTTCCCGCCGATTCCCACCGGACTGCTGTATCTGGGCTACTGGAGCCAGGGCGTGGGGATCTCGGTCTGGCAGGTGTGGGTCCTGTTCGTCGCCGCGGTCGCCGCGTTCATCCTGGTGCGGGGCCTGCGATCCGAGCCCGCGCGGCTGCCCGAGGTGAACTCGGCGCTGTCCATGATCGTCGACCGTCCCTTCGCCGAGGTGAACCGCTGGGAGGATCGGCTGTCGTGGAGCGAGGACGACGCCGAGCGCTACCGCCTCACGGTGCAGCGCCGGCTGGTCGACCTGATCGCCGAACGCGTGCGGTTGCGGCACGGCGTCGACCTGCGCGCCGACCCCGAACGGGCGCGGCCGGTGCTTCCCGCCGTCCTGTTCCAGATCGCCACGGCCCCGTTGAGCAGGCCGCTGAATATGTCCGAAATGGATTATGTCGTCCGTTGCATGGAGGAGATCTAGATGGCTGACATCGAGCCGATGCCGCTCGCCGAGGTCGGCGGGCACGCGCGCGCCGTACTGGACGCCGTGAACACCGTCGTGGTGGGCAAGCGCGAACCGCTCGAGCTGGTGTTGGCGGGGATTCTCGCGGGCGGACACGTGCTGTTCGAGGACCTGCCCGGGCTCGGCAAGACCCTGACGGCGCGGTGTTTCGCCCAGACCCTCGGCCTGGGCTTCAACCGCCTGCAGTTCACCCCCGACCTGCTGCCCTCCGACGTCACGGGGTCCAATCTGTACGACCAGAAGCGCGGCGACTTCGTGTTCCGCGAGGGACCCGTGTTCACCAACCTGTTGCTGGCCGACGAGATCAACCGCACCCCGCCCAAGACCCAGGCGGCGCTGCTGGAGGCCATGCAGGAACACCAGGTCTCGGTGGAGGGCAACACCTATCGGCTCGCCGAGCCGTTCTGCGTCCTGGCCACCGCCAACCCGATCGAGTACGAGGGCACCTACCCCCTGCCCGAGGCGCAGCTCGACCGCTTCCTGCTGCGGGTGTCATTCGGGTACCCCGACGCCGACGAGGAGTGGACGGTGCTGAAGCGCCGCATGGCGCGCCGCCGGGAGGAGTCGCGCCTGGAGCCCGTCGTGAACGCCGAGACCCTGGTGGCCATGCAGCGCGCCCTCGAGAACGTGTCCGTTGAGGACTCGGTGGGGCGCTACATGGTCGCGATCGTCGCCGCCACCAGGGAACACCACCAGATCCAGGTGGGCGCCTCCCCGCGCGGATCGCTGGCCCTGCTGCTGTTGTCGCGCGCCCGCGCCGTCATGAACGGCCGCGACTACGTGATCCCCGAGGACGTCAAGACGGTGGCGCCGTCGGCCCTGTCGCATCGCGTGTCGCTGCGCCCCGAGCTGTGGCTGAAGCACGCCGACCCGACCGCGATCATCAGCGAGGTCTGCCAGGCGGTGCCCGCGCCCGCCTCGGCCCAGCTGCCCGGCTACGGCGCCGCGCCCGCGGCACCACAGGCCGACCCGGCGTACCGCTACAGCGGCGGGCAGTGATGTCCCGCGCGTT
>NZ_DASQPW010000230.1:0-2153 GCF_035643755.1 Stackebrandtia sp.
GACGCGCGGACGCTGGTGACCATCGCGCCGTGGACGATGCTGGCGCCCGGCATCGCGATCGTGCTGCTGGTCGTGGGCCTGAATCTGCTGGGCGACGGGCTGCGGGACGTCTTCGACCCGCGGAATCGGGGGCGGCGATGACGCGCGGCGCGATGCGGGTGCTGGGAATGATCTCGGGCACCTCGCACGACGGTATCGATTCGGCCATTGTCGAGTTCACCCCCGACGGGGACGGGCTGCGCGGGCGCATCGCCCACACCGCCGCCGCCCCGTACGCCGACGCGCTGCGGGCGCGGCTGGTGCGGGCGCTGCCGCCGTCGCCGACGACGCTCGCGGAGGTGTGCGAGCTCGACACCCTGATCGGGCGGGCCTTCGCCGACGCCGCCGCCGCGGCGATCGCGGAGGCGGGGCCGGTTGACCTGATCGTGTCGCACGGCCAGACCGTCTACCACTGGGTCGACGGCGGCCACGCCAGGGGAACCCTCCAGATCGGACAACCCGCGTGGATCGCCGAGCGCACGGGCACCGCCGTGGTGTCCGACGTGCGGATACGCGACATCACGGCCGGCGGGCACGGTGCGCCCCTGGTGTCCTACCTGGACGGTCTGCTGCTGGCGGGGCTCGACGGCGTGCCCGCCGCACTGAACCTCGGCGGGATCTCCAACATCACGCTGCCGCGCGGCGACACCGACCACCCCGGTCGGCTCACCGCCTACGACATCGGGCCCGCCAACGCGCTCATCGACGCGGCCGTGGCGCGCGCCGGGAAGGGCGGGTTCGACGCCGACGGGCGGATCGCCGCGTCGGGAACCGTCGACGAGAGGCTGCTGTCGGTGCTGCTGGACGAGCCCTACTATCGGCTGCCCGCACCGAAGAGCACGGGCAAGGAGCTGTTCCACCTCGGCTACGTCGACGAGGCCGTCGCCGCGGCGGGCACCTCGCCGGGGTTCGCCGACCTGGTCGCCACGCTCACCGAGCTGACGGTCCGCACGGTCGCCGCCGACGTCCGCGCGGCGGGGGTCACCACCCTGCTGCTATCGGGCGGCGGCGCCCACAATCCCACCATCGTGGACGGTCTGCGCGCGGCGCTTCCCGGCGCTCGGGTGCTTCCGTCGGACGCCGTGGGCGCGCCGTCCGACGACAAGGAGGCCATCGCCTTCGCCCTCATCGGCTGGTGCACCGCGCACGGCCTGCCCGCCACCGACCCCGCGGGCACGGGCGCCAGCGCCCCCCGCATCCTCGGCACAGTCACCCCCGGGGCGGGCCCGTTGGAGCTGCCCGCGCCGCGCGCCGCGACACCGCGCTTCCTCACCCTGGAATCGGCGGGGTGAGCCCATGCCCGTGACCCTGCGCCCCGCCGCCCCCGCCGATCTGGCCGCCGTCACCGACGTGCTGCTGGAGTGCTGGGCGTCCAACATCGCCGCCGTGGCGCCCGCCTCGGCGGTCGCTGGCCTGACGCCGCAGCGGATCGCGGCGAACTGGGAGGCGGTCCTTCGGGGCACCGACGGCGGCGGAGCGCTGGTCGCGACGTCCGAGGAGGGGTACGTCCAGGGCGTGACGCGCTTCGAACGCGACGGCGATGGCACGGGTGTCGTCCAGTCCCTGTACGTGTCGCCCCGGGCCCAGCGCCTCGGCATCGGCGCGAGGCTGCTTTCGGCCGCCGTCAAGGGTTTGCGGGACCTCGGCGCCGACACACTCACCCTGTGGGTGATCTCGGCCAACGCCCCGTCCATCGCGTTCTACCGCGCCCAGGGCTGGATTCCCGACGGCGCGCGGCGCGTCCAGCCCGATTTCGGCGTCGACGAGACGCGCCTGGAGTACGTCGGGGAGGCGAACGGCTTCGCCCGCCTGGCGAACGACCTGGTGGCCTCGGGCGACAACGCCCCCGCCGGCGCCGCGATCGGCCTGCGGACGCCGCGGCATCGCGTCGACGGGGTCGCGGGGGTGCGAGGCGGCGCCTCGCCGATGACGCCCGCGACCAGCCACGACCTGGCGTCGGTCACCAAGATCGTGGCGACCACGACCGCGTTGATCGCGCTGGTGTCGGCGGGCGACGTGCGCCTCGACGATCCCGTGAAGAACTACCTGCCCGGCTTCGTCGGCGGCGGCAAGGACGCGGTCACGGTGCGGGACCTGCTGCGGCATCGCGGCGG
>NZ_DASQPW010000231.1:0-11911 GCF_035643755.1 Stackebrandtia sp.
ACCGACAGCGACGCCGACCGCCGCGCCGTGGCCGACTACTGGGAGGTCGACGACCTGCCGAGCGCGCCCGGACGCGAAACCGCCCAGATCCTGCGCGCCACCGCCGACGGCGAACTCGGCGGCCTCCTCGTCGCCGGCGTCGACCCCTTCGACCTGCCCGACCCCTCGGCGGCCGAGGCGGCCCTGTACACCGCCAACTTCATCGTGTCGATCGAGCAGCGCCACACCGCCGTCACCCGGCGGGCCGCCGTGGTGCTGCCCATCGCCCCGGTGTCCGACAAGGGCGGCGCCTACCTGAACTGGGAGGGACGGCTGCGCACCTTCGACGCCTCCCTCGACTCGTCCCTCATGAGCGACTTCGAGGTGCTGGACGCCATCGCCGCGGCCATGGGCGTCGAACTCGGCCTGTCGGGCCTGCGCGCGGTGCGCGGCGAACTGGCCGGGGTCCCCGTCCCGGACGGCCGCGCCGCCGCGCCGATGGTCTCGGCCGACCTGCCCGACACCCCCGGCGCCGGCAACGCCCTGCTGTCGACCTGGCGGATGCTGCTGGACTCCGGAACCCTCCAGGACAACAACCCCCACCTGGCCGGGACCGCGCGCCCCCCGGTGGTGCGGCTGTCGGCGGCCACCGCGGGCTCCATCGGCGCCGACGACGGACAGGCCGTCACCGTCTCCAGCGCCACCGGCGGCATTACCCTGCCCCTGGCCGTCACCCACATGCCCGACGGCGTGGTGTGGCTGCCGTCCAACTCGCCCGGCTCGGGCGTACACAGAGGACTTGGTGTGACCGCGGGCGCCGCGGTCTCGATCGCCACCTACAACGGAGGCAACCGTGACTGACGCATCCTTGACGATCCTGGCACGGGGCAACCCCGACAAGACCCTGGCACTGTTCGGCCACGACCCGTGGTGGCTGATGCTCATCAAGGCCGTGGTCATCTTCGTCCTGCTGGTCGTGCTCACCCTGCTGACCATCTGGTTCGAACGCAAGGCCGTCGCCTGGATGCAGGTACGCCCCGGCCCCAACCGCAACGGCCCCTTCGGTCTGCTGCAAAGCCTCGCCGACGGCCTGAAGCTGGCGTTCAAAGAGGACCTGATCCCCAAGGACGCCGACAAGATCGTGTTCATCCTGGCCCCGGTGATCTCCGCGGCCTGCGCCATCACCGCGTTCTCGGTGATCCCGCTGGGCGGCATGGTCAACCTCTTCGGGTACGACACGCCCCTGCAACTCACCGACCTGCCGGTCGGCGTCCTGCTGGTGCTGTCGTGCTCCGCGCTGGGCGTGTACGGCATCGTGTTGGGCGGCTGGGCATCCGGCTCCACCTACTCGCTGCTGGGTTCGCTGCGCGCCGCCGCCCAGGTGATCTCCTACGAGATCGCGATGGGACTGTCCATCGTGGCGGTGTTCCTCACCTCCGGGACCCTGTCGACCTCCGGCATCGTCGACGCCCAGCAGCACGGCCAGCCGATGACCATCGGCTCCACCAGCTTCCACATCCCCGGCTGGTACGCCCTGCTGCTGCTGCCCAGCTTCATCATCTTCTGCATCTCCGTGGTCGGCGAGACCAACCGGGCGCCCTTCGACCTCCCCGAGGCCGAAAGCGAACTGGTCGGCGGCTTCCACACCGAATACTCGTCCCTGAAGTTCGCCCTGTTCTTCCTGGCCGAATACATCAACATGGTCACCGTGTCCGCCATGGCCACCACCCTGTTCCTGGGCGGCTGGCAGGCGCCGTTCCCGGCCAGCTGGTGGCCCGCCGCCAACACCGGCTGGTGGCCGATGCTGTGGTTCTTCGCCAAGGTCATCGTGCTGCTGTTCTGCTTCGTGTGGCTGCGCGGCACCCTGCCCCGGTTCCGCTACGACCAGTTCATGCGGCTGGGCTGGAAGGTGCTGGTCCCGGTCAACCTGATCTGGATCGTCGCGCTGGCCGGCTTCTACGCCGGACGCAACGCGGTGGGACTGTCCACCAAGGTCGCCGTCATCGGCGGCGTCGGACTGCTGGTGCTGCTGGCCCTGCTGTTTTGGCCCACCCGCAAGGAATACAAGCCACCAGCAGAACCCGACACCGGGCTCGGCGGCTACCCGGTACCCCCGCTGTCGCTGGAGGTCCCGCCGTCGCCGGGCGTCAAGACCCTTGAAGCCACCCGAGAACCCGTCGCCGCACGGGAAGGGGAGTGAGCATCATGTTCGGTACCGCCAAGAGCTTCGGCGTCACCTTCGCCCACATGTTCAAGAAACAGGTGACGGAGAAGTACCCCGAGGTCCGCAAGCCCACCGCGCCCCGCTACCACGGACGCCACATCCTCAACCGTCACCCCGACGGCCTGGAGAAGTGCGTCGGCTGCGAGCTGTGCGCCTGGGCCTGCCCCGCCGACGCCATCTTCGTGGAGGGCGCCACCAACACCGACGCGGGCCGCTACTCGCCCGGCGAACGTTACGCCGGTGACTACCAGATCAACTATGCCCGCTGCATCTTCTGCGGACTGTGCATCGAGGCCTGCCCGACCCGCTCGCTCACCATGAGCAACGAATACGAGCTGGCCTCCGACAACCGCAAGGACCTCATCTTCACCAAGGAACAGCTGCTGGCGCCCCTGCTGGAGGGCATGGAACAGCCGCCGCACCCGATGCGCCTGGGCGACTCCGAAAAGGACTACTACGTCAAGGCGCTGGACAACCCCGGCACCTCCGTCGGCGGCGAATACTCCTCCGCCGAAGCCCGCGCCGAGCAGGAGGCCTGAGCCATGCCCACCCACATCCTGGCCGACGTCGCCGCATCCGGCGCCGTGACCACCGGAGAGGCCGTCACCTTCTGGATCCTGGCGCCCGTCATCCTGGCCGGCGCCATCGGCATGGTCCTGGCCCGAAGCGCCGTCCACTCGGCGCTGCTTCTGGCCTGCACCATGCTGTCGCTGGGCGTGTTCTACATGCTCCAGTCCGGACCGTTCATCGGCTTCGTGCAGATCATCGTGTACACCGGCGCCATCATGATGCTGTTCCTGTTCGTCATCATGCTCGTGGGACGCGACTCCAAGGACTCCCTACTGGAAACGCTACGCGGGCAACGCATCGCCGCGATCCTGCTGGGCGTCGGCATGGCGGGCCTGCTGTGCACCGGCCTGGCCCGCGGCGTCGGAGCCGTCACCGCCGTCGGCCTCGACGCCGCCAACAAGAACGGCAACGTCAAGGGCATCGCCGCCCCCCTGTTCACCAAGTACGTGTTCGCCTTCGAGGTCACCTCGGCGCTGCTCATCACCGCCGCCGTCGGCGCCATGGTGCTGGCCCACATCGAGCGCCGCAAACAGGACAAGGTCGGCCAGAAGGAGACCTCCCGGCTGCGCTTCGCCGAGGGCAACTACCCCGGCCCCAAGCCCGGGCCCGGCGTGTTCGCCACCTCCGACTCGGTGGCCACCCCGGCGCTGCTGCCCGACGGCACCGTCAGCGAACGCTCCATCTCGCCGGTCGTGCCGGTGCGGGAACTCGAGCCCGCCGAGGCCGCCCCGAAAGGCACCGACAAAGGACTGAAGGACACATGACACCCACCTACTACCTCGTGCTGGCCGCGGCACTGTTCACCATCGGCGCCGTCGGCGTCCTGGTGCGCCGCAACGCCATCGTCGTGTTCATGTGCATCGAGCTGATGCTCAACGCCGGCAACCTCACCCTGGTGACGTTCTCCCGCATCAACGGCGGACTCGACGGCCAGATCATGGCGTTCTTCGTCATGGTGGTGGCCGCCGCCGAGGTCGTGATCGGACTGGCCATCATCATGTCGATCTTTAGATCGCGGCGCTCCGCCTCGGTCGACGACGCGAACCTGCTGAAGTACTAAGAGGACTTGGACGTGGAGAAGATCGAATTCGCCCAAGCCACCGGCGCGCTGTCGGGCCTGTGGCTGCTCATCGCCCTGCCGCTGGCGGGCGCGGCGATCCTGTTCCTGCTGGGACGCCGCGCCGACAAGTGGGGCCACTGGCTCGGATGCGCCACCATCGCCGCATCCTTCGCCCTCGGCCTCACCTACGTGATCCAACTGGCCGGACAGGACAACAAGTCCGCCGTGGTCAACCTGTTCACGTTCATCGGCTCCGGCTCACTGACCATCAAGTTCAGTCTGCTGCTGGACCCGCTGTCGAGCGTGTTCGTCCTGCTCATCACCGGCGTCGGATTCCTCATCCACGTCTACGCCGTGGGCTACATGGAACACGACCCCGGACGCCGCCGCTTCTTCGCGTTCTTCAACCTGTTCGTCGCCGCGATGCTCCTTTTGGTGCTGGGCAACAACTACGTGATGACCTTCATCGGCTGGGAAGGCGTCGGCCTGGCGTCCTACCTGCTGATCTCCTTCTGGTACACCAAACCCTCGGCAGCCACCGCGGGCAAGAAGGCGTTCATCATGAACCGCGTCGGCGACGCCGGATTCCTCGTGGCGATCTTCCTCATGTTCGCCTACATGGGCTCCACCGACTTCCAGACCGTCTTCAACTCCGCGCTCGGCCACCACGTCGCCTCCGGCGTCATCCTCGCCATCGGGCTGTGCCTGCTGCTGGGCGCCTGCGGCAAGAGCGGCCAGTTCCCGCTCCAGGCCTGGCTTCCCGACGCCATGGAAGGCCCCACCCCCGTGTCGGCCCTCATCCACGCCGCCACCATGGTCACCGCCGGGGTCTACCTCATCGCCCGCTCCCACGCCGTGTTCAGCGCCAACGCCACCGCCCAGACCGTCGTGGTGTCGATCGGCGCGCTCACCCTCGTCATCGGATGCATCATCGGCTGCGCCAAGGACGACATCAAACGCGTCCTGGCCTACTCCACCGTCTCCCAGATCGGATACATGTTCCTCGGCGTCGGGCTCGGCGGCGGCGCCTACGCGCTGGGCATCATCCACCTGCTCGCCCACGGCTTCTTCAAGGCCGGGCTGTTCCTCGGCGCCGGCTCCGTCATGCACGGCATGAAGGACCAGGTCAACATCCGCCGCTTCGGCGGACTGTGGAAGTACATGAAGATCACCTGGGCCACCTTCGGCCTCGGATACCTCGCCATCATCGGCATCCCGCCGCTGTCCGGCTTCTTCACCAAGGACCCCATCGTCGAGGCCGCCTTCAACAGCCGCGAGGGCTGGCAGGGCTGGCTCTTCGGCTCCGCCGCCCTCCTCGGCGCCGGACTCACCGCCTTCTACATGACCCGCGTTTTCGTCCTGACCTTCCACGGCAAGAAACGCTGGACCGACGACATCGAGCACCCGCACGAATCGCCGCCCATCATGACGATCCCGCTGATCCTGCTGGCCTGCGGCTCCGTCGCCGCCGGGTTCCTCATGTCCACCTCCGTGGTCACCTGGCTCACCCCCGTGTTCGGCGACCACCACGAGGCCGCCGCCAACCTGTCGCCGACCATCATCACCATCGCGATGATCGTCGCCGACGTCATCGGCGTCGGACTGGCCGTGGCCCTGTTCGCCCGCGGCACCGCCCTGGAACCGCGGCCCGCCCGCACCCAGATCGTGCGCGCCGCCCGCGCCAACCTCTACGCCGACCGGTTCAACGAACTGGTCTTCGAACTCCCCGGACGACTGCTCACCCGCGCCCTGGTGTGGGTCGACAACCGAGGCGTCGACGGCATCGTCAACGGCCTCGCCGCCGCCGTCGGCGGCGGATCGGGCCGGCTGCGCCGCGCCCAGACCGGCTTCGTCCGAAGCTACGCATTGTCCATATTGTCCGGCGCCGTCATTGTCGTGGCGGCCTTGTTGGTGGTGACATTCGGGTGAACTCGTTCCCATACCTGTCGGCGCTCATCGTCGTGCCCCTCATCGGCGCGCTGATAACCGCCGCGGTCCCCAAGGCCAAGCCCCAACAGGCCAAGGCCATCTCCCTGGGCTTCAGCCTCCTGATCGCCGCCATCACGGTGATCGCCTGCATCGCCTACGCCAACGGCTCCGGCCACATGCGACTCGCCGAGAACTACGTGTGGGTGCGGTCCTGGAACCTCAACCTGTCCTTCGGCGTCGACGGCATCGCCCTGGTCATGGTCGCGCTCACCGCGCTACTCACCCCCATCGTGATCGCCGCGTCCTGGCACGACGCCAACGGCCGCAACGTACCCACGTTCTTCGCGCTCATCCTGGCCCTGCAGGCCACCATGGTCGGCACCTTCCTGGCCACCAACGTCCTGCTGTTCTACATCTTCTTCGAAGTCATGCTCGTGCCGATGTACTTCCTCATCGGCTCCTACGGCGGCAAACGCCGCCAATACGCCGCCGTCAAATTCTTCCTGTACTCCCTGCTGGGCGGAATGGTGCTGCTGGCCGCCGTCATCGGGCTGTGGGTCGCCACCGGCGGCCACCTCGACTGGAACGACCTCACCACCAAATACGCCCTCCACCAGGGCACCCTGCAAAACTGGCTGTTCCTCGGCTTCTTCGCCGCCTTCGCCATCAAGGCGCCGTTCTTCCCGTTCCACACCTGGCTCCCCGACGCCGGCGGCGCCGCACCCGCCGGGGTCGCCGCGCTGCTCGTCGGCGTCATGGACAAGATCGGCACCTTCGCGATCCTGCGATACTGCCTGCCCATCTTCCCCGACGCCAGCCACACCTTCGCGCCACTGGCGATCGCGCTCGCCCTCGTCGGCGTCCTCTACGGGGCGCTGCTGGCGGTCGGACAAAAGGACCTGCGCCGACTCGTCGCCTACACCTCCATCGCCCACTTCGGATTCATCGGCATCGGCATCTTCGCCTTCACCACCCAATCCGCCTCGGGCGCCGTGCTCTACATGGTCAACCACGGCCTCGCCACCGGACTGCTGTTCCTCGTCGTGGGCATGCTCGCCTCCCGACGCGGCTCCAGCGACATCTCCGACTTCGGCGGCGCCGGCAAGATGCTGCCACTACTGGCAGGGACCTTCTTCATCGCCGGACTCGCCTCCCTGGCCATGCCCGGCACTTCGCCGTTCGTGTCCGAGTTCATGATCCTGCTGGGCACCTTCAGCGTCTACAAGACCGTCGCGGTGATCGCCGTCCTCGGCGTCATCCTCGCCGCCTGCTACGTGCTGTGGATGTACCAACGCACCATGCAGGGCACCCTCAACGTGAAACTCAACGACGTCAAGGGCATGAAACGCGACCTGAGCCTGCGCGAAAAGCTCGTCGTCGCGCCGCTGGTCGCCGGGATCCTCTTCCTCGGCTTCTACCCGCAACCCGTTCTCGACGTCATCAACCCCGCCGTCCAACACACCCTCTCCAGCATCGGCGCCCACGACCCCAACACCGGCGCCAACACGGCAGCAACGGGAGAAGAGAAGACCAAATGAGCGACGTCCAACTGCCCAACATCGACTACACGGCGCTGCTTCCGCTGCTCATCGTGCTGGGCGCCGCGTGCATCGGCATCCTCGCCGAGGGATTCCTGCCCCGCGCACACCGCTTCAAGGTCCAGGTGCCCCTCACCCTGCTGGCGCTGGTCGCGGCCATCATCGCGATCTTCCCCAACATCGGCAAGAGCGCACCCGTGTTCACCACCAACGACGGAACCCGCGTCGACGCCGTCATCACCGACGGCCCCGGACTCTTCCTCACCGGCACCATCGCCGTGCTCGGCATCATCGCCGTGCTCCTGATCGCCGAACGCCGCGTCGCCGCCGGGGGAGCCTTCGTCGCCCACGCCGCCGTCGCCGCCGACTCCAAGGCCGACGCCGACCAGTCCGGCGAACCCGGCGCCACCGAGGTCTTCCCGCTGACGCTGTTCTCCATCGGCGGCATGATGCTGTTCTGCACCGCGGGAGACCTCCTGACCATGTTCGTGGCGCTGGAGGTCTTCTCCCTCCCGCTCTACCTCCTGTGTGGACTCGCGCGGCGCCGCCGCCTGCTGTCCCAGGAATCCGCCATGAAGTACTTCCTGCTCGGCGCCTTCGCCTCGGCCTTCTTTGTCTACGGCATCGCCCTGCTGTACGGCTTCGCCGGCAGCGTCGAACTCGCCGACATCAACACCGCCGTACTCGAATCCGACAACTCCGAGGTCCTGCTCCTCGGCGGGCTCGCCATGCTGTCCGTCGGCCTTCTCTTCAAGGCCGCCGCCGTCCCATTCCACGTATGGACCCCCGACGTCTACACCGGCGCACCCACCCCCATCACCGCCCTCATGGCCGCCTGCACCAAGGTCGCGGCCTTCGGCGGCATGCTGCGCGTCTTCAACGTCGCCTTCGGCAACGCCGGCGACCCCGGACGCACCAGCCTCCAATGGGAATGGCAACCGCTCCTGACCGCCATCGCCATCGCCACCATGGTCGTCGGCGCGATCCTCGCCGTCACCCAGACCGACATCAAACGCCTGCTGGCCTACTCCTCGATCGCCAACGCCGGATACATCCTCGTCGGCGTCATCGCCCTCCACCAGGCCGTCGCCGCCACCATGTTCTACCTCGCCGCCTACGGCTTCACGGTCCTGGCCGCCTTCGCCATCGTCACCCTCGTCCGCGACTCCCAGGGCGAAGCCACCCACCTGTCCCGCTGGGCGGGCCTGGCCAAGAGCTCCCCGCGCTTCGCCGTCATCTTCACCCTCCTCATGCTCGCCTTCGCTGGCATCCCGCTCACCAGCGGCTTCGCCGCCAAATTCGAGCTGTTCTCCTCGGCGCTCAGCGCCGGGCAGACGGGTCTGGTCATCGTCGGCGTCCTGTCCAGCGTGATCCTGGCCTTCCCGTACCTGAAGGTCGTGGTCCTGTTGTGGCTCAACGAGCCCGTCGAGGACGCCCCCACGGTGTCGCTGCCCAGCTTCGCCACGGGAACCGCCGTCGCCATCGGCGTCGCCGCGACCGTCCTGTTGGGAGTCGCGCCCCAGATGCTGCTGGACCTCGTGAACAACGCGGGGACGTTCCTGGCCAAGTAGGCGGGCCGCGCCACGCGAAGGGTATGCTGGCATACATGAGACGCACCACTGTCAAGTTGCCTGACGACCTTGACGCCAAACTTCGTCACGAAGCGGCCCGCCGCCACATAACGATCGCCGAGCTGAATCGCGAAGCGCTTGAGGCATATCTGGGCGGCGGCCGGCGTCAGTTTCTCTCCGCGGGGTCTGGGCGCAGCGGCCGGGATGACATTTCCGAACGTATTGAGGACATCCTTCGAAGCGAAGTGGGGACAGCGCCATAGCGATCGTCGTCGACGCTGGTCCGTTGTACGCGCTCGTGGATGCGGACGACCGACACCACGCGGCGTGCCGGGAATTGTTGGAGACTCATCCGGGGCCGTTGTATGTCCCGATGCTAGTAATCACCGAGGTCACCTACTTGGTCCAGACTCGCCTCGGGACCGAGGCCGAGGTGAGATTCCTCGGAGACCTGGCGACGGGAAACTTCGCCATTGAGCCGGTTCTGCCGTCAGAATGGCTTCGCATCGCCCAATTGACAAGCAGGTATAGAAACCTTCCACTGGGAACGGCCGACGCCTCCGTTGTCGCATTGGCGGAACGGATTGGGACAACGGAGGTCGCGACCGTTGACCGTCGACATTTCTCGGTGGTCAGACCGTCGCATTGCGACTACTTCGACATCAAGCCATAGGTACGGATCCAGTATGTCGATGGCGAATGTCAATCCGGGGAAGGTACCCTTAGCGGCGCTGTGGTTTGAGCCCTCGTGAGGGATTGAGCCCGCGATCCCGGGTCGTCCAATGGCAGGACCGCGGCTTTTGGTGCCGTTTATAGGGGTTCGAATCCTCTCCCGGGAGCTCTTCCAGTTGACATGGGGCCCAAAACCGTTCCCCCGCTCCCAGCGGTCTCTCAACTTTCGGTCGTTACGATGTGCCGTGTTCGTTGTCGTGGCCGAGGAGTGTCGTGGTGAGTGTTGACCGTACGGTGATCGTGTTGGCGGCGGGGCAGGGGACGCGGATGAAGTCGAGCCTGCCGAAGTGCATGATGCCGATGTTGGGTCGGTCGTTGTTGGGCCATGTGTTGTTTGCGGCCGAGGCCCTGGGGGCGGGGCGCACCATGGTGGTGGTGGGTCACGAGGCGGAGCGGATGTCGGCGCACGTGGCGGAGATCGCGCCGTATGCGGCGACGGTGTTGCAGGCGCAGCAGCGCGGGACGGGGCATGCCGTGCGGGTGGCGGCGGATGCGTTGGGGGAGTTGTCGGGCACGGTGGTGGTGCTGTACGGGGATACTCCTTTGTTGCGGCGGGAGACCTTGGCGGCGTTCATGGGGGCGCACGAGGCGGCGGGCAACAGCGCGACGGTCTTGACGGCGGAGGTGGCGGATCCCGCGGCGTTGGGGCGGATCGTGCGGGACGCCGACGGCGGCTTTGAGTCGATTGTGGAGTTTCGGGACGCGTCGCCCGGGCAGCGGGCGATCCGCGAGATCAATTCGGGTATCTACGCGTTCGACGCGGGTGCGCTGCGCGAGATGTTGTCGAAGCTGGTGTCGGACAACGATCAGGGGGAGGAGTACCTGACGGACGTGTTGGGCATGTTGCGTCGGGCGGGTCGTGCGGTGGGTACCCACACCGCGGAGGATGTGGACGACACCCTGGGCGCCAACGATCGCGCGCAGTTGGCGCAGTTGCAGGCGATCATGCGGGATCGGGTGAATGGGGGGTGGATGCGTTCGGGTGTGTCGATGGACGATCCGTCGTCGACGTTGGTGGATGTGACAGTGCGGCTGGAGCCGGACGTGACCCTGCGTCCGGGTGTGCAGTTGCGTGGCGACACGGTCGTGGAGTCGCACGCCGAGGTCGGCCCCGATTCGACGCTGGTGGATACGTCGGTGGGTGCGGGTGCCAGCGTGGTGCGGGCGCATTGCGTGGGTGCCGTGGTGGGCGCGGGCTGCGCCGTCGGCCCGTTCGCGTATCTGCGTCCTGGCGCGGTGTTGGGGGAGGGGGCGAAGGCGGGCACCTATGTGGAGGTGAAGAATTCCACGGTGGGTTCGGGCGCCAAGGTCCCGCATTTGTCTTATGTGGGTGATGCGTCGATCGGGGCGGACGCGAATCTGGGCGCGGGCACGATCGTGGCGAACTATGACGGCGTCGCGAAGCATCGCACCGACATCGGTGAGGCGGTGTTCGTGGGCTCGAATTCGGTGCTGGTGGCGCCGGTGACGGTGGCCGACGGATCCTATGTGGCGGCGGGCAGCGCGATTGCGGAGGATGTGCCGTCGGGGTCGTTGGGTGTGGCGCGGGGTAGGCAGCACAATTCGCAGGGTTGGGTGGCGAAGCGGCGTCCGGGTACGAAGACGGACGAAGCGGCCCAAAGGTCCAAGTAGTTGAGGGTTTTGGCGAGATCAATTACACATTTGGCGGGGCGAGTGGCCGCGCGCGGCGGGTTGTCGGGTGAGACTTGGCGGTGACACGTTTTTCCGGCCGCGATCTCGAAGGTGACACCGCGATGGCCAGTATTTCGGCTGCCAACCAGAAGAATCTGATGTTGTTCTCCGGCCGGGCTTTTCCCGAGCTGGCCGATGAGATTGGCGAGCACCTGGGCGTGGCGCCGACGCCGACCGACGCGTACTCCTTCGCCAATGGCGAGTTGTTCGTGCGTTATCAGGAGTCGGTGCGCGGCTGTGACGCCTTCGTGGTGCAGTCGATGTCGGCGCCCATCAATCGCTGGGTGATGGAGACGCTGATCATGGTGGACGCGCTGAAGCGGGGTTCGGCGAAGCGGATCACGGTGGTGGTGCCGTTTTATCCGTACGCGCGTCAGGACAAGAAGCATCGCGGGCGGGAGCCGATCTCGGCGCGGTTGGTGGCGGATCTGTTGAAGACGGCGGGCGCGGACCGGATCTTGACGGTCGATTTGCACACGGCGCAGATTCAGGGTTTTTTCGATGGCCCGGTCGATCACCTGTTCGCGATGGAGATACTGGCGTCCTATATGGAGGAGCGCTACGCGGGGCGTCCGTTGGCGGTGGTGGCGCCGGATTCGGGCCGGGTGCGGGTGGC
>NZ_DASQPW010000232.1:0-2259 GCF_035643755.1 Stackebrandtia sp.
ATGGCGATCGGGATGCCCGGCACCGTCGACTGCGCCTTGACGAACCGGCGCAACGCGATGGCGCTCATCGGTTCCAGGTCCTCCACCGGCTTGGTCTCCGGGGTGTTGATGGCGACCGCCAGCTGCTGGTTTCCGACCGACAGCCGGGTCTCGCAGAAGTCGGCGTCGGTGGGGGTGCGTTCCCACAGCCGCGCCGAGGCCGCGTGCGTCCACAGCGTCGTGGGATCGGGGTGCCGCCAACGCATCGCCGAGCGCTGCTGTTGGGCGGCGCGGCGCACCCGGCGCCGGGACTGCGCGAGATAGCGCATGTAGTCGCGGCGGGCGTTGAGCATGTCGCTCTTCTCGTCGCCGGTGTTCATGAAGCTCATGCCGATCATGCCGATCATGCCGACGCCCATCAGGCCGCCCACAATGGCGTATCGGCCGCTGAATCCCTGCCCCGCGTACATCAATCCCATGGCCAGGGCCATGCACAGCATCGGGATGATCATCAGCAACTGCAGGGCGCTGCGGTGTCCCGGCAGCGGCAGATCGGGCGGCGGCTCCAGAGGCAGTTCTCCGCTGGGCAGTTGGGGACCCTTCTGGCGGGGCCGCCTGCGGTAAACCACCGTGCTCACGTCAGGTTCTCCGTTCTGGAACGCGTCTGCCACGTCGCCTCATGGATTCTCCATCCTGCCGAGCAATTTGCCATTTTTCAATTGCCAAATATCCGAAAATTAACGACAAGTCACGCCAATACCGTGTGGAGCCAGGGATTTATTCTTCCGAGAAAGCCGGTAATGTCAAGACCGCTGCACGTTTTTCCCCTTCCACATTTCTGAGGAGCACGGTCATGGCCACCGCCATCACCGGATTGGTCCGGGTCACCGTTGTCGCGCCACACACCAGAATGGACGTGGCACTTCCCGCGAACGTTCCGCTGGCCGAGTTGCAGGCCGATCTGCTGGTACAGGCCGGCGCCTCCCCCGGAGGTGAATTCTTCGTCAACGACGGCGTCAAGGCCGGCGGTTGGACGCTGGCACGTCTCGGCGATCCCCCGCTGGACGCCGACCTGTCGCCGGCGCAGTTGAAGGTCAAGGACGGCGAGGAGCTCTACTTCCGGCTGGCCCAGGACACCGCGCCGGCCACCGTCTTCGACGACGTCATCGATGCCGTGGCCACGGCCGCGCTGGGGCGCGCCGGGCGCTGGAGCCGCGGGGCCGGGCGCACCGTCGGCTTCGTGGTCGGCAGCGTCGCGCTGGGCGGCGCGGCGGCCACCGCCATCACCATCGCCGATCTCGCCGCCGGGATCTTCATGCTGTCGTTGGGCGCGGTCGCCCTGGCCGCGTGTTGGGTGCTGTCCAAGGCGCTCGGCCAACCCAAGCCAGCGGTCCTGTTCGGACTGTTGAGTGTGGGCTGCGGCACGATCGGCGGCGCGCTCATCCTGGCCGACGGCGTCTCGCTCATCGAGCTCGGCGGCCCCCAGCTGGTGACCGCGGGCTGTTGCGCGGTCGCCTACGCGATCCTGTCCGGGCTGGCGGTGGACCGGGCGGCGCCACTGTTCCACTCGGTCGCGGTGGCCGGCTTCGGTCTGGTGATCGGCGCTTCCCTGACGGCCTGGCTCGACGTGCCGCCGTCGGCGTCGGCGGCCACCATCGGCTGTACCGCCCTGTGCCTGCTGCCGATGGTGCCGATGACGTCGTACCGGCTGGCGCAGCTGCCGCAGCCCGACATCCCCCGCAATCCGCAGGAGCTGCGCTCCGACCTGGCCGCACTGGACGGCGAACTGGCGCTGAAGCGCGCCGCCCGCGCCGACGAATACCTGTCGGGGCTGCTGGGCGCCTGCGCCGCGCTGCTCACCGGCGGCGGGGTCTGGTTGGGGCTCACCGGAACCGTCCCCGCTGCCATCCTGTGCGGCATGCTGGCGGCGCTGATGCTGTTGAAGGCCCGCAGCTTCGGCACCATCCGCCAGCGGCTGCCCCTGGTGGTCGGCGCGTTCGGCGCCCTGGGGGCGCTGGGCCTGTCCGGCATCCTCGGGCTGTCCGAGAGCCAACGGCTGCCGATCGTGGCGGGCTGCCTCACCGTGATGGCGGCGCTCGCGCTCACCCACGCCCTGGCGGTCGCGGGGCGCAAGATCTCCCCGGTGTGGGGACGCACCGGCGACATCGTCCAGATCATCCTGACCATCGGCGTGATCCCGATGCTGCTGTGGGTGTGGAACGCCTACTGGTGGGTGCGTTCGGGAAGCTGACCGACGCGAACAGAACGGCGGGGCGAGCC
>NZ_DASQPW010000233.1:0-5305 GCF_035643755.1 Stackebrandtia sp.
GTCCGCGCGGCGCGAACGGCGCCGCCCGTCGAGGAACCCACCGCCGCGAATGCCTGGGGCCGAACGGTTCCCGTCGATCGCGAGGTCCTCCCGTCGGTGGTGCGGGGGTCCGCGACCACCCGCGCCGCGTCGCGCCCCTTCACCCGCTCGCCGCGGCGCCGCCACGGCGGCGACGAACCCAACCGCTCGGTGATCCGCGGCCCCAAGCCAGGACCCGAAACCGAACCCGACGACCACGTGACCGTCAACTTCTGAAGGACCGTCCACCATGAACGACCTGTCCGCCGACCTGAAGACCCTGCGGGACTTCGCCGACACCTGCGACGACTTCGCCTCCGACATCACCCACTACAAGACCCACACCATCGACGGATCGATGAAGCTGCCCGAGGACGTCTGGGGCGACTACAAGGGACGCTCCACCAGCCTTCCCGTCCTGCACGAACTGTTGGACCGCATGAAGACCTTCGGCGCCAGTTATGACAAGGCCCGCGCCAAGACGGGCGGGCGGCTCAGCGCCGACGCCCACTCCCTCACCTCCGTCGCCCACGACCTGCGCGGCCTGGCCACCGACCTGGAAACCACCGACACGACCAACGCGCGCGACATTGACGCCGCCAGGCCCCCGCGATAGGAGCACCCCCATGGGTATCACCGACACCCTCGGCGACATCAAAGACGACGTCTCCGGCACCGTCCACACCGTCACGCACAAGGCCAAGGGCGTTGTGCACTCCGTGGAGCACAAGGGATCAAGCGCCCTTCACTCCATCGAACACAAGGCGTCCGATGTGCTCGACGACGTCGAGAACCTCGCCGGCGACGTCAAGTCGACCGTGTCCAAGGCGCTGAAGGCGCTGGCGGGCCTGCCCACCAGCGAGGAGATCAACGCCATCATCGCCGCGATCCTGTCGGTCGACACCGACGCGCTCGACAAGGTGGGCGGCAAGTGGAAGAAGGACGCGGGCGTCGTCGAGGGCTGGGGCGAGGACCTCTACACCGCCTACGACTCCACGGTGGACGACGCCTGGACGGGCGACAGCAAGCGCGCCTTCGACCAGTACATGCGCGCGTTCAAGGCCGAACTGGACGGCGGCAAGAACGGTGGCGCCGAGGAGGACCGCTTCCGCGACCTCGGGGACGCCCTGAAGACCCTGGCCGACAAGTGGGAGTTCAGCGCGGTCGAGCTCATCGGGATCATTCTCACCACGGTGTCGGTCATGGTGACCGTCGCGGGTCTGGTCGCCGCGTGCGCCACGGGGGTCGGCATTCCCGCCGCGATCTTCGGCGGTGTCCTGGAATTCGCGGGCGTCATGCAGCTGTGCATGTCCGAGCTCCAGCCCCGCCTGGATGCCATGAAGGACACCGATTCCCCGATGTCCAAGGCCAGCGCCGACTCCCGCCTGGCCGACCGCCTGCCCGACTTTCCGTCCGACGCGGCGGGCTGGAAGCCCATCGTGGCATGACCATCGACCGATTGCTCCATTAAGGAAATCCGATGCTTCCCCACAACGCCGCCCGCCTGGAACACATGACCGAGGTCTTCGAAGATCTCACCCGCAGGGCGCGCGACCTGAACCGCCGCACCACCCAGGCCACCGCCAGCGCCGACAGTCCCAAGCGAGAGGTCAGCGTGACCGTCGGCTTCGGCGGGGCACTGACCAAAGTGGAGTTCGACCCCGACGCGTACCGCCGCCTGTCGCCGCGCGAGATGGCCGACCTCATCCAGCAGGCCGCCACCGCCGCCACCACCGCGCTCAACGATCGGGTGGCGCAGGCGCACCGACAGCTGTACGGGGAGCAGTTCGACCTGTTCGGTCTGGAGCGCGGCGAGGTCGACCCCGTGAAGCTGCTCCGCGACACCTCGGCGCGCCTGTTCGCGTGACCTCACTGGCTATACCAGCGCCAGCACACCGTATACGCCAGCTCGGGGAAGTCCTGTGGCTCCCAAGTGGTCCAGCCGTCGTTGCCGCAGAACGACTTGTCGTTGTAGGTGCTGGTGCGCCCCGACACGATGACGTTGGCGCTGGAGCAGTCGGAGAACGTGAACGTGGCGCTGGAGTTGTCGCCGCTCTTGATCATGCAGTTGTTCTGCTTGGCGTGGCCCGCGTCGTCGGGGTAGTTCATCGTCAGGCACAGCACCAGTGACGTGTCCCCGTACGAATACGAGTACGAGTAGTCGATCATGTCCTGGCCCGTGCACTGATCGAGATCGGTGGAATCGTCGATGCGATCGGCGACGGTGAAGTTGCCCGTCTGGCAGCCCTGGATGTCCCAGTTCGCGCCGTACGACTCGTCGGGCCCGTAGACGCAGGTGCCGTCGGTGGCATCGACGATGTCGTCGAGATCCGCCGACGGGTCGTCGCTGGTCTCGTAACCGGGATCGTCGGAGTCGTCGTACGTCGGGTCGTCGTAGCCCGACGTCGAGGAGGACGACGACGAACCGTCGCCCGCGGAGTCGTCGCCGTGGTTGCCCGCCACGATGGCGATGATCACCACCACGAGAACCGCCAGCACCGCCAACGCCGAGGTCGCGACGATCGCGGGGGACATCGGGGACGACGACGCGGGCGTCGGGGGAAACATCGGCGGAGGCGGGGGCGGGCTCGTCGGGGCCTCGGCGGCCGTCGGGCCGTAGGGAGGCGGCCCCGCGTCGGAGGACGGGCCTGCCTCGGAGGGCGGACCCGCGTCGAAGGACGGGCCTGCCTCGGAGGACAGGCCCGCGTTGGAGGGCGGACCCGATGCGGGCTCGGCAAAGGCGGGACCAGCCGACGGTATCGCCCATGGCGCTTTGGGGCCGAGCTTCGCGGTCTCGGTGGCGTCAGCGGGCGGACCCGATGCGGACTCGGCGAAGGCGGGACCAGCCGACGGAATGGTCCACGGCGCATCGGGGCCGAGCTTCGCGGTCTCGGCGGGGTCGGGCAGCAACCGCGCCACGGCGGCGCGCTGGGTCGCGATCTCCTCGTGCACCGCGTCGGGCCAGACACGCCCCGCCTCGGGCAACCGCCCGATCAGGTCGACGACCTGCGCGGCGGTCGGCCGATCGGCGGGATCCTTGGCCCAGCACGGTTCCACGATGCCGCGCAGCCGCGTGCTGAGCACGCCCAGGTCGGGCTCGTTTTGCACCACGTTGAACAGCATCTGCGGGGCGCTGGGCCCGTTGAACGGGTTGGATCCCGTGTGGACCGTGTACAGCACCGTCGCCAGGGAGAACAGGTCGCTGGCGACGGTGAGCGTCTCGCCGCGCGCGTGCTCGGGCGACATGAACGCGGGCGAGCCCACCAGCCAGGACGTGTGCGTGATGGTGCTGGAGCCGTCGCTTTCGGCGGCGCGGGCGATCCCGAAGTCGATCAGCCGCGGGCGCTCGTCGTCCAGCATCACGTTGGACGGCTTGACATCGCGGTGGATCAGGCCCGTGCGGTGAATGTCGGACAGCGCCAGCGCCAAGCCCCGGGCCAGGCGCAGGCTGGCGTCCTCGGGCTCGGCGGGGATCGTGCGGGCCTCGATGACGGAGTCCAGGGTGGGCCCGTAGACGAACTCCGAGGCCAGCCACGGCAGCTCGGCGTCCACATCGGAATCAACGACGGCCGCGGTGTACGGACTCGACACCCCGCGCGAGGCGGTCACCTCGTTGCGGAAGCGGGCGCGAAACTCGGTGTCGTCCAGGAACTGCGGCCGCACCTGCTTGAGCGCCACCAGTTTCCCGCCGTCGCCGACGGCCAGGTAGACCACGCCCATGCCGCCGCGGCCCAGCTCCGCCAGCAGCAGGTAGGGCCCGAGCCGACGCGGCTCGTCGAGCGGGTTCATGACCGCCCCCGACACCCGCTCGACTCATTGACATGAATATTATTCGGATTCGAAGGGGGCATGACGGATCCTGTCGGGCAAGAGGGCTGGGGCGGGCTTCAACAGTAAATGGCGTTGCCGGAAATTCGCTGTCGCAGATGAGACATTACCCAAGTACGCCCACGCCTCACGAATCCGACATGGACTCCACGCCCCGCGGCACCCCGTGGGTCTCCTCCGCCAACGAGCGCAACAACACCAGCTTCTCGGCGTCCGCGCTGCCCGCCGCCGCCGAATAGGTGATCAGGCTGACACCCTCGTTCCCCGCCTGCGCGAACGACTCCCAGTTCAACGCGATCTCACCCACCAGCGGATTGCGGAACACCTTGACGCCGCCCTGCTTCCCCTTCACGTGATGCATGGACCACAGTCGACGAAACTCGTCACTGTGGATGCTCAGCTCCCCGATCAACTCCACCGCCCGCGGATGCTCCGGATCCAACGCCACCGCCGCCCGCAACCACGGCACCGACTCCGCCGCGACGCCCCGCCAGTCGACGAACAGCTCCCGCGCCAGCGGACTGAGAAACAACTCCCGCAACGTATTGACCGTCCCCGACGGCGCGTCCAGCAGGCCCCCGTACAAGGCCGACGCCAAACGGTTGCACCCCAACAGATCCAAGTGCGGCGTCATCGCCAACGCGGGAATCCCGTCCATCGCGTCCAACAACTGCCGCAACCCGTCCGACACGACGGGACGCACCACGCGACGCTTCCTGCGCGCCCGCACCGCCCGCGCCAACGCGTGCAGATGACACCGCCCGTGGTTGTCCAGCCGCAACGCCCGGGCCAGCGCGTCCAACACCTCCTCCGACGGATGCGTGTCGCGCCCCTGTTCCAACCGCGTGTAATAGTCCAGGCTCACCCCCGCCAACAACGACAACTCCTCGCGCCGCAACCCCGGCACCCGCCGCGAACGCCCCGGCGGCAGCCCCACCTGCTCGGGGGTCAACTGCGAACGGCGGGCCCGCAAGAACTCGGCCAGCGTGGTCACCTCGGTCGACGTCATGCCCCCATTGTGACCGCCCCCGCGCGCCGAAGGTAGCCCTGCCAACCATAGGAACAACGGGGACAACCAAGCACCCCGCGCCGCGGCAACCATGGGATTCACCACCGAACATCAATCGAAAGGCCAACCCATGTCCGCCACCACATCCCTGGACACCTACCGCCTCCTGGGCGCCTCGGGCCTGCGCGTCTCGCCGCTGTCCCTGGGCACCATGACCTTCGGCGAGGACTGGGGCTGGGGCGCCGACCGCGACGAATCCCGCCGCATCTTCGACGCCTACGTCGACGCCGGCGGCAACTTCATCGACACCGCCAACGTCTACACCAACGGCTCCTCCGAGGAGCTGGTCGGCGAGTTCGCCGAGACCAAGCGCGACCGCCTGGTGATCGCCACCAAGTACACCAACGCCACCGTCCCCGGCGACCCCAACTCCACGGGCAACCACCGCAA
>NZ_DASQPW010000234.1:0-10040 GCF_035643755.1 Stackebrandtia sp.
GCGGGCTCGGAGGTCGACGGCCCAGCGGTGGGGTCCAGGTTCGGCAGGGACTCCCCTCCCTGCGGTGCCACCGAGTCGGACGCCGCTGGCCGCGGCGCCTCGGGTTGCGGGCTCGGCGGCGTGGCGTTCGGCTCGGAGCCGGGGACGTCGCGTTCGCTGTGGTCTGCGTTCATGTCCTACAGCATGGAGGGAAAGGCTCCGTCATCGCTGGGGAAATCCTCAAAGTTTCATGAATGCCGCGCCGCGCCCTCGGTGTCGCGGTCCTGGACGGGGTTTTCGCCGGTCACGTCGGGGTCGAGAGCGAGCCGGACGGTGAAGCGCGTGCCCTCGCCGGCCTCCGAGGACACCGACACCTCGCCGCGGTGCGCCGACACCAGCGCCGCCACGATCGCCAGCCCCAGGCCGGTGCCGCCCGCGCTGCGGGAGCGCGCCTTGTCGACGCGGTAGAACCGCTCGAAGACCCGCTGCGCCTGCTCCGGGCTCATGCCGGGGCCGTCGTCGGCGACGGTGATCTCGACGTGCTCTCCGTCGGAGCGCAGCTCGACGTCGATGTGGGAGTCGCCGGGCGTGTGGCGCACCGCGTTGGTCACGAGGTTCGACATCACCTGGCGCAGCCGCATCTCGTCGCCGCGCACCAGGAACGGACCGCCCTGTGTGGACAGATCGATGTGGCGCCCGTTGGCGGTCACCTCGGCGGCGGTGATGGTGTCCACCACGACGCTCAACAGGTCGACCTGCCGGAACTCGAAGGGGCGCTCGGCGTCGAGGCGGGCCAAAAGCAGCAGGTCCTCCACGAGCAGGCCCATCCGGGTGGCCTCGGCCTCGATGCGGCCCATCAGCTGCGAGGTCTCGGCGGGGTCGGCGTCGCCGCGCTGGCGATACAGCTCGGCGAAGCCCCGCACCGTCGTCAACGGGGTGCGCAGCTCGTGGCTGGCGTCGGCGACGAACTGCCGCATGCGTTCCTCCGAGGCCAGCGCCCGCTCCTCGGACGCCTCCCGCGCCGCCAGCGCGGTCTGGATGTGCCCCAGCATCTGGTTGAACGCCCGGGCCAGCTGCCCGACCTCGGTGCGCGGATCGCGTTCGGGTACCCGCTTGGACATGTCGCCCGCGGCGATGGCCGCGGCGGTGTTCTCCATCTCCCGCAAGGGATACAGGCTGGCGCGCACCAGCGCCACCCCGATGGCGGCCAGGCCCGCCAGCACCCCCGATCCCACCAGCAGGTCGATCCAGATCAGCCGCCCCACGGCGTGGTCCACGTCGTCCAGCGGCGTGGCCAGCGCGAAGTAGGCGTGCTTGCCCGGGTTGAGCTTGCTGACGTCCTTGATCACCATGCGCCAGCGCGTGGTGCCGTCCCGCGACGGGAGGGTGATCTTGTTGTCGATGTTCTTGGTGATGACCTTGTTGGTGACGTCGGGCAGCTGGGATTCGTTCTTGACGGGCGGGAAGTAGGCCACGGTGCCGTCGAGGTCGACGAACACGGCGTAGTCCACGATGACCGACGGCCGGGAACCCTGGGCCCGCTGGGCCGAGTTCAGGTCGTTGAGATTGAGCTGCGCGGCCCGCGAGTCCAGGTCGTCGTCCACCTGGCCGGTCATGTACTGCTGCAGGGAATACACGTTGGCGATGCTGGTCAGGGTCAGCGCCCCGCCGGTCAGCAGCAGGACGGCGGCGACCAGTCGCACGCGCAGCGGCGTGCGATCCCAGCGTCCGCGGTATCGGGCGGACACGTCGCCGGGCGTCACGACGGGGACCGTAGGACGTATCCGATGCCGCGCAGGGTCTGGATCAGCCGGGGTTCGTCGGAGTCGATCTTGCGCCGCAGATAGGACACATAGGACTCCACAATGCCGTCGTCTCCCCGGAAGTCATAGCGCCACACGTGATCCAAGATCTGGGCCTTGGACAGAACCCGCCCGGCGTTGACCATGAAGTAGCGCAGCAGCTTGAACTCGGTCGGCGACAGCTGCACCGGGCGTCCGGCGCGCCACACCTCGTGGGTCTCCTCGTCCAGCTCCAGGTCGGCGTACTTCAGTCGCGGGGGCGGCGGCACATCGCCCTTGCTGCGCCGCAGCACCGCGCGGATCCGCGCGATCACCTCTTCCAGGCTGAACGGCTTGGTCACGTAGTCGTCCCCGCCCAGCGTCAGCCCCCGCACCTTGTCCTCCACCGCGTCGCGCGCGGTGAGGTACACGATCGGCGTGCGGTCCGAGCCCGAACGCACCCGCCGGGCCACCTCGAAGCCGTCGAAGTCCGGCAGCATCACGTCCAGGACGATCAGGTCCGGACGGTGCCGCGCCACCAGATGCACCGCCTCCTCGCCCCCGGCGGCACGGTGCACGGTGAAACCCGCGTATCGCAGGCTGGTGGCCAGCAATTCGCAGATATTGGGGTCGTCCTCGACCACCAACAAGGTGGCCTCGCCCTCCCGACTGTCTTGCGCCATTGGTCCATCTTCCGCCGACACGCCTGCATTCGCACTGAATATCACCTGGGAATTCGCTGTGAACCACCTCCGGGGTCGCCGACGCGACCAGCGGATTCACTATCTGTGACGCATTTGGTCACGGTGACTGTGTTCATCGCGCTACCCGATCGGCCCTTCCATCGGATACGCTGAAACCCCCGCCCGGAAGCAGAAAGCGCCTCCGGATCGCGCGGGCCGCCAGGCCCATTGTCATTACCACCGGCATGGGCACCGACTACCGACCTCAATGAGGGCGCAGATGACGCTGTCGATCAACACTGGTACGACCGCAGACGGCGGTATTGTTCTGACACTTGATGGCGAAGTGGACTACGCCACCGCCCCGCAGATACGGGAAAAGATCTCCTCACTGCTCCGCACGGAGAACCTCACGTCGATCAAGGTCGACGTGGCCAAGGTGACCGTGCTCGATTCCACTGGCATCGGCACGCTGGTGGTGGCCTACCGGATCGCACGCGACATGGGCATCCCCGTCGCGGTGACGAACCCGACGAAATTCATCAAACGCCTGTTCGCGGTGGTAGGCGCGCAGGAACTGCTTGAGGAACCCACCGACGCCTTCGTCGCCACCGGCGGAGGCAATCGCTGATCAGCCGCCTCGTCTCGGCTCTTCATCCGCATCCATGCTCGTATTTCGAGCCGGGCTGCGGCCTGCCCGGATGATCTTGACCACGACTCGCCAAGCCCGCGCTGGTCGGCCACGGCCTCGACGCCAATGTGGTGAAACCAACGCGTAGGCTTGGCGGTCGGGAAAATACGTCCATCAGGTCAGCAGAAGAGGCGATCAAAGGCCGTGGCGACTCAAGACCGCAACACGTCTAGTTCATCGGGTTCCAGTCCACTCCCCGAGTTCGGGCCGAACGAGTGGATCGTCGAAGACATGTATCAGCGATATCTCGCCGATCCGTCCAGTGTGGAATCCACCTGGCACGACTTCTTCGCGGATTACCACCCGGAGACCCCCGACAATGCCGCCGCGACACCGACACCGGCGGCCCCCCAGGCGCCCCAGGCCCCCGCGAGCTCTCCCAACGGCTCGGCGGCCCCCGCCGCCAAGGCGGCGCCCGCCAAGCCCGCGGCCAAGGCCGACACCCCGGTGTCGCCCGACGCGGAACAGAAGGCGCTCAAGGGTGTCGCCGCCAAGGTCGCCCAGAACATGGACGTGTCGCTGGAGCTGCCGACGGCCACCAGCGTGCGGGACGTGCCGGCGAAACTGTTGAGCGACAACCGGATCGTCATCAACAACCACCTGAAGCGGGGCCGGGGGGGCAAGGTCAGCTTCACCCACCTGATCGGCTACGCGCTGCTCAAGGCGCTGGCGGCCCACCCGGAGATGAACAGCTCCTACGCGGTGTCCGGCGGCAAGCCGACCCTGGTGCGCCCCAAGAGCGTCAACCTGGGCCTGGCCATCGACCTGCAAAAGGACGACGGCTCCCGCACCCTGGTGGTGCCGAGCATCAAGAACTGCCAGGACATGGACTTCCGGCAGTTCTGGCAGTCGTACGAGGACATCGTCCGCAAGGCCCGCAACAACAAGCTGACCATGGAGGACTACGCGGGCACCACGCTCACCCTCACCAACCCCGGCGGCATCGGCACCGTCCACTCGGTGCCCCGCCTGATGCAGGGCCAGGGCACCATCATCGGCGTCGGCGCCATGGAGTACCCCGCCGAGTACGCCGGGGCCTCCGACGCGACCATCGCGCGGCTGGGCATCTCCAAGGCCATCACGGTGACGTCCACCTACGACCACCGGATCATCCAGGGTGCCCAGTCCGGCGAGTTCCTCAAGCGGATGCACGAGCTTCTGCTTGGCGCCGACGGCTTCTACGACGAGGTGTTCACCTCGCTGCGGGTGCCGTACGAGCCGGTGCGCTGGGTGCGCGACGTCGCGCACACCTCCGAGGGCCAGATCGACAAGGCCGCCCGGGTGGTCGAGCTGATCCACGCCTACCGGGTCCGCGGCCACCTGATGGCCGACACCGACCCGCTGGAGTTCGAGATCCGGCGCCACCCCGACCTCGACATCCTCGAGCACGGCCTCACCCTGTGGGACCTGGACCGCAGCTTCCCGGTGGGCGGCTTCGCCGGCCAGCAGAAGATGAAGCTGCGCGACATCCTCGGGGTGCTGCGCGAGTCCTACTGCCGCCGGGTCGGCATCGAGTACATGCACATCCAGGAGCCCGAGGAGCGGGCCTGGATCCAGCGGCACGTCGAGCGCGACTACGAGAAGCCCGACACCGACCACCAGAAGCACATCCTGGAGCGGCTCAACGTCTCCGAGGCCTTCGAGACCTTCCTGGGCACCAAGTACGTCGGCCAGAAGCGCTTCTCCCTGGAGGGCGGCGAATCGCTGATTCCGCTGCTGGACGAGCTGCTGTCCAACGCCGCGACCGACGGCCTCGACGAGGTCGTCATCGGCATGTCCCACCGCGGGCGGCTCAACGTGCTGGCCAACATCATCGGCAAGCCGCCGGAGAAGATCTTCTCCGAGTTCGAGGGCTCGATGGACCCGAAGTCGGTGCAGGGTTCGGGCGACGTCAAGTACCACCTGGGCATGACCGGCAAGTTCACCACCGCCGACGGCGAGCACGCCACCACCGCCTCGGTGGTCGCCAACCCCTCCCACCTGGAGGCCGTCGACCCGGTGCTGGAGGGCATCGTCCGCGCCAAGCAGGACCGCCTCGACCTGGGCCTGGAGGGCTACACCGTGCTGCCGCTGGCGGTGCACGGCGACGCCGCGTTCGCCGGTCAGGGCGTGGTCGCCGAGACCCTGAACCTGTCGCAGCTGCGCGGCTACCGCACCGGCGGCACCCTCCACGTCATCGTCAACAACCAGGTCGGCTTCACCACCGCGCCGGAGTACTCGCGCTCGTCGCTGTACTCCACCGACGTGGCCCGGATGATCCAGGCGCCGATCTTCCACGTCAACGGCGACGACCCCGAGGCCGTGGTTCGGGTGGCGCGCTTGGCTTACGAGTACCGCCAGGCGTTCAACAAGGACGTCGTCATCGACATGCTGTGCTACCGCCGCCGCGGCCACAACGAGGGCGACGACCCGTCGATGACCAACCCGGCGATGTACCACATCATCGACACCAAGCGCTCGGTTCGCAAGCTCTACACCGAATCCCTGATCGGCCGCGGCGACATCACGCTCGCCGACGCCGAGGAGGCGCTGCAGGACTACCACGACAAGCTGGAGGGCGTCTTCCGCGCCACCAAGGAGGCCATCTCCTCCAGCGGGCAACCGGTGCGCCAGCGCAGCACCGAGCCCGACGTGGACGTCGAGACCGCCATCACCACCGACCTCATCAAGGCCATCGGCGACGCGCACGAGAACCTGCCCGACGGCTTCACCCCGCACAAGCGGGTGAAGCAGGTGCTGGACCGCCGCGCCAAGATGTCCACCGACGGCGACGTCGACTGGGCGTTCGGCGAGCTGCTGGCGATCGGCGCGCTGCTCAACCAGGGCGTGTCGGTGCGGATGGCGGGCCAGGACACCCGGCGCGGCACCTTCGTGCAGCGCCACTCGGTCGTGGTCGACCAGAAGTCGGAGCGGGAGTACACGCCGCTGACCCGGCTGGCCAAGGATTCCGCGCGGCTGTGGATCTACGACTCGCTGCTCAGCGAGTACGCGGCCATGGGCTTCGAGTACGGCTACTCCGTGGAGAACCCGGACGCGCTGGTGGCCTGGGAGGCCCAGTTCGGCGACTTCGGCAACGGCGCGCAGTCCATCGTGGACGAATTCATCTCGTCCGGGGAGGCCAAGTGGGGACAGCGTTCCGGCGTCGTCCTGCTGCTGCCGCACGGCCACGAGGGCGCCGGCCCCGACCACACCTCGGGCCGCATGGAGCGTTACCTCCAGCTGTGCGCCGAGGACAACCTGCGGGTCGCCAACTGCACCACCCCGGCCAACTACTTCCACCTGCTGCGGCGCCAGGCCCTGTCGCCCAAGAAGAAGCCGCTGGTGGTGTTCACGCCGAAGTCGTTGCTGCGCAACAGGCACTGCGTGTCGCCCCTGGAGGACTTCACGACCGGCGGTTTCCGTCCGGTGCTGACCGACCCGGCCGTGGACTCCGGGGCCGTCAAGGTCGGCGACGTGCGCCGGGTACTGCTGTGCTCCGGCAAGATCTACTACGACCTGGTGGACGCCCGCGACAAGCACGGCATCACCGACACCGCCGTGATCCGCATCGAGCAGCTCTACCCGCTGCCGGTGGACGAGATCAAGGCGGCGCTGGCCCCGTTCACCAACGCGGTCGAGCACGCCTGGGTCCAGGAGGAGCCGGCGAACCAGGGCGCCTGGTCGCACATCGCGCTGAACCTGCTGGAGCACCTGGACGGCGTGAGTCTGCGCCGCTTGTCGCGCCCGGCCGCGGCGGCCCCGTCGGTGGGCTCCAACAAGATCCACGCGATGGAGCAGCAGGCCCTCATCGACGTGGCGATGCCGCCGGCCAAGAGCGCATAAGCGATGTACCACACCGATCGCGGGATCGAGGAGCTCGACGAGCGACGCGGAGACGAGGAGGTCAGCCTGTCGTGGCTGGCCTCCCGGCTCAGCGAGTTCGTCGACGACAATCCCGAGTTCGAGACGGCGATCGAGCGGCTGGCCACCTGGCTGGCGCGCCTCGACGACGAGGTCGACGAGGAATAACTCGCCGGGGTAGCGCACGCCGATCCGGCCCCGAATGTCGTCCATGATGGACATGACGGCGAGCGTGGATTCCCACGTCACCAGCGGGCTTTCGGTGAGACCCTCGCGCACACAACGCATCACCTCGACGGCCTCGTGGGTCATGCCGTGCCCGACGTACTCCACCTCGAAGGTCTCCTCGGTGCCGTCGGGGCGGCAGACGCGGTAGCCCGCGGGACGGTAGAAGGGCGCGTCGAGCTCGATGCGCCCGCCGGTGCCCGCGATCGCGGCGGTCACGGGTACGTAGGACTCCAGCGACGCCGTCAGGTTGGCCACGGCGCGGTCGTACCGCAGCACCATGCCGCAGGTGGCGTCGACGCCCTCGGGCAGCAGGGTCGCCTCGACCCGCAGCGATTCCGGCGCGCCGAGGATCAGGTGCGCCAGGTGCAGCGGGTACACGCCCATGTCAAGCAGCGCGCCGCCCGCCTGTTCGGGGTCTCGCATCCGCGAGTCGGTCGGAAACGGTCCCGCCCAACCGATGTCGGCGCTCAGGGTGGTGACCTCGCCGATGACGCCCGAGGCGATCGCCGTGCCGAGGTGGCGGATCGCCGGGTTGCAGCGCATCCACATGGCCTCCATGAGGAACACGCCCCGCTCGCGGGCCAGGTCGACCAGGGACCGCGCCTGGGCGAGGTTGACGGTCAGCGGCTTCTCGCACAGCACCGCCTTGCCCGCCTCCAGCGCCCGCCGGGCCGCCTCGTAGTGTCCATTGTGGGTATTGGCGATGTAGACGATGTCGACGGTGTCGTCGGCGATCAGGGAGTCCCAGTCGCCGTGGGCGTTCGGGATGTCGAAGCGCTCGGCGAAGGCCCGCGCGGATTCCAGGGTCCGCGACCCCACGGCCGCGACGCGCGCTTCGGGCAGCAGCCCGAGATCCCGGGTGAAGGTGGCGGCGATGCCCCCGGTGGCGAGAATGCCCCATCCGATCGTGTCAGTCATGCCCACCATCAGACCACGCCGACCCGGCCATAGGGGCGGGCTATGACCTGCGACCGCCGCGACGGCTACCGGGCGGATGGCGGCGGGGCGAGGCTCGAGGGCATGAGTGCCACCCTCTCCGCCCGCGCCGCCACCGATCGCCTGGCGCACCTGGGCCCCAACTGGTTCGCCTCCGTCATGGGCACCGGCATCGTCGCCAACGCCGTCGTCGTCCTCCCGGTGCGATCGCCCGCGGTGCGCGGCGCCGCGACCGCGGTGTGGTTGCTGGCCGCGCTGTGGCTCGTGGCGCTGTCGGCCGGCTTCGCCGTCCAGTGGGTGCGGCATCGCCCGCACGCGCTGGCGCACCACGCCGACCCCGTCATGGCGCAGTTCTACGGGGCGCCGCCGATGGCGATGCTGACCGTCGGCGCCGGGACGCTGCTGTTCGGGCCGGACCTGATCGGGTCGTCCGCCGCCGTGGCCGTCGCGTGGACACTGTGGATCGCCGGGACGGCGTGCGGGCTGCTCAGCGCGGTGGCCGTGCCGTACCTGATGTTCACCCGCCACGCCATCGACCGCGACGCGGCGTTCGCGGGCTGGCTGATGCCCGTGGTGCCGCCCATGGTGTCGGCGGCCACGGGCGCGGCGCTGCTGCCGCACCTGGCGGCGGGCCAGCCGCGGCTGAGCATGCTGGTGGCCTGCTACGCGATGTTCGGCATCAGCCTGCTGGCGACCGTCGTCATCCTGCCGCAGCTGTGGTCCAGGCTGGCGCACCACGGGCCGGGCGCGGCCGCCACGGTGCCGACGCTGTGGATCGTGCTGGGGCCGCTGGGACAGTCGGTGACCGCGGCGGGGAACCTGGGCGCCGCGGCGGAGCGCGTCGGCGACGCGCCGTGGGCGGGGGCGCTGCCGGCGTTCGCGGTGGTGTACGGGGTCCCGGTGTTCGGGTTCGCGCTGCTGTGGATGGCGCTGGCCGCAGCCATCACGCTGCGGGCGCGCCGCGACGGTCTCGGCTTCGCGCTGACCTGGTGGAGCTTCACCTTCCCCGTCGGCACCTGTGTGACGGCGGCGGCGACCCTCGGCGTCCACAGTGGCGCCAAGGTCCTCGGGGTGGTCGCGGTGGCGCTGTACCTCGGGCTGCTCGCCGCGTGGGTGGTGGTCGCCGCCCGTACCGTCCGGGGCGTCCTCAGTGGCCGGTTGCTGGCCGCGCCGCGTTGATCGGACCCAGCAGGTCCGCCGCCGGGCCCTGGAGGCGGGGGCCCGCGCGCCACACCGCGCGGAGGGTGCGCGACAGGTCGATGCCGCGCACATCGATGGCGACCAACCGCCCGTCGGCGAGCTCGTCGGTGACCGCCAGCGAGCTGAGCACGGCGGGCCCGGCGCCGCGCAGCACCGCGGCCTTGACCACGGTGGTGGACGCCAGCTCCAGCAGCGGCGTGGCGGGCGGGCCGATCGGGCGCAGCGCCTCGGCCAGGGCGGCGCGGGTGCCCGAGCCCTCCTCGCGGCAGATCAGCGGGGTGTCGCGCAGCTCGGCGGCGTCGACGCCGCCGGCGCGCCGGGCCCAGCGGTGCGCGGGGTCGGTGACCAGCACCAGTTCGTCGCGGCCCACCGTCTGGGAGCGCAGGCCGCGCCGCACGTACGGACCCTCCACAAAGCCCAGATCGGCGTCGCCGTCGAGAACGGCGCGCGCCACCTCGGCGGAGTTGGCGACCTGAAGCGCCACCGAGGTCTCGGGCCGCCGCTGGCGCAGCGACACCAGCCACCCGGGCAGCAGGTATTCGGCGATCGTCAGGCTCGACACCAGCTTCAGGCGCGAGTCCCGTCGCTGCCGCAGCGCGTCGATCCCGGCGTCCAGCACCCGCGCGGCGTCGACGACGGCCCCGGCCCATTCCACGAGGACGGCCCCCGCGGGGGTGAGCCGCGACCCGCGCGGCGTCCGCT
>NZ_DASQPW010000235.1:0-4451 GCF_035643755.1 Stackebrandtia sp.
CTGAGCTGTGGACACGTTCGCATCCTCCGGACTAATTAATGGATTGACAGTTGTGAGAAGTGACCGCATTGCCGCCGCCGCTGGCCAATAGTCCAGCGTAACGCCGAAGGTCGTTTCGGCTCAGGACCGCGGGTAACAGCGGAGCACTTCGGCGACCACCGGCCGGGCGGAAGTGTCGAGTGTGTACTTCACTCTGACGTCGGATTTCCGTCCCGGGATCTCGACCACCGCGTGCCCGACCTCAGCCCCGTCCGCTGATCGGGCGCGCACCTGGCAAGCGGCCTTGGCCCCCGCCGGTTTCACCACCTCGAAGGTGATGCGCACCGACGAGTCCGCGGTGTTGAACCCCAACACCTGATTGCGGTAATCGCCTTCCCCGTATTGCTGATACATCAAGACGGCGATGACGAACCCCATGAGCAGGGCGACGCTGGCGCCGCCACCGATCAGCCACCTGGACATGCCGGGGCGCTCGCGCCTGCGGCCGTAGCGACCGGGCGGGAAACGCACACCAGTGGCGCGTGTCTCGTCCATCCTCGTCGCCTTCTTCCTAGGTTCGTCGTACCGTTCGGGAAGAATCGATTGTGGCAGATGGTTGGTATCGACGTCCGCCTCGGGCGCCTGCGGATTCGACGGCGGACCCCATGACCACCTGAGTAAGGGAAATTACTGTGACTGAGAGCCTGCGGTTGATGTGTGTGCACGCGCACCCCGACGACGAGTCGAGTAAGGGCGCGGCCACCATGGCCCGGTACGTGAACGAGGGCGTCGAGGTGCTGGTGGCCACCTGCACCGGCGGCGAACGCGGGAGCGTGCTCAACCCCAAGATGGACCGCCCGGAGGTGTGGCGCGACATCGCCGACGTCCGCGCCAAGGAGATGGAACGCGCCCGCGAGATCCTCGGGGTGAAGCAGGCGTGGCTGGGTTTTGTCGACTCGGGCCTGCCCGAGGGCTGGCTTCCCGATTCCGACATCGACCTTCCCGAGGACTGCTTCTACAACGAGCCGCTGGAATGCGCCGCCGCCCCGCTCGTGCGTTTGATCCGCGAGTTCAGGCCGCACGTGATCACCACCTATGACGAGGACGGCGGCTACCCGCACCCCGACCACCTCAAGACCCACCAGGTGACCATGGAGGCCTTCGACGCCGCCGGGGATGCCGAGCGCTACAAGGAATTCGGCGAGCCTTGGCAGCCGTCCAAACTGTACTATCAGATGAGCTTCGGCCGGGCCCGGATGACCGCGCTGCACGAGGCGATGCTGGCCGAGGGCCTGGAGTCGCCGTACGGCGAATGGCTGGCCAGCCGCGACTGGACCGACGACAAGGGTCCGCGCGTCACCACCAAGGTGGAGTGCTCGGAGTTCTTCAGCGTGCGCGACGACGCGCTGCGCGCCCACGCCACGCAGGTCGACCCCGACGGCTTCTGGTTCCGGATCCCCATGGACATCCAGCAGAAGGCATGGCCCACCGAGGACTTCGAGCTGGTGAAGTCCCACGTGTCCACGACCACCCCCGAAAACGACCTGTTCGCCGGGATTCGTTGAGACGACACAAGAAGCGGCGTTCGGATCCTCGGGCGCCGCTTCAGTTGTGCGAGGGGTCGGCGGGGTAGTGCGCCACGGCGGCCAGCAGGCCACCCTGGCGGCGCCACACCATCGCCCACAGGTCCTCCGGGCGCGAGGCGAAGGGGTCGCCGGGCAGCGAGTCGAACACCATCCACGCCCCCTCCTTGATCTCGTCCTTCAGCTGGTCGGCATCCCAGCTGGCGTAGCCGGCGAAGACCCGCATGCCGTCCAGCGAGTTGGAGAGGGTGTCGGGGTCGGCCGAAAGGTCCAATGTGCCCAGACGTCCCGCGAAGGGCTTGAAGCAGGACGGTTCCCCGGCCCCGCTGCGCATCCAGCCCAGCGCGATGGCCGCCTCGGGCTGCACCGGCCCGCCCTCGAAGAGGACCGCCGGCTCCTGCGTGAGCTCGCTCCAGTCCCCCAGCACCTCGGCCACCGGGACCTCGGTGGCCCGGTTGAGGACGACGCCCAGCGCCCCGGCCGGTTCATGGCTCACCAACAACACGACCGTGCGTTCGAAGTTGGGGTCCTGCAGGGCAGGCGTGGCCACCAGGAGTCGCCCCACCAGCGACTCCGCCTGGTTCTCCACTGTCCCCGGTTCATGCGATGCCACCGTCTGCCCTCCTTTCGCGTCTACGACACGTTTTCTGCTTACCTCGCACGCTAACGGCGATTCCGTGACAATGCAAACAGCCTGCCGCACTTTGTTGAGTGAACGCTTGGAAGCGTCGTCTATCCGACAGCACATTTGTTTCATGCCAAAGGCAGCAGCACGTCGAAACGGCAGCCTCCGTCGATATTGGTGACACGCACGTCCCCGTGGTGGGCCAACACCAGGCCGCGCACGATCGCCAGCCCGAGGCCGCCACCGGTCTCGCTGCGGCGCGGGTCGCCCGACGGGGTGCGGGCGGTCTCGCCGCGAAAGGCCACATCGAACACTCGGGGCAGGTCGGGGTCGGGGATGCCGCCGCAGGTGTCGGACACCGACACCCAGCCGCGGTCGTTCCACACCCCGCTGGTCACGGTCACCACGCCCGGCGCGGTCGTGTAGCGCACGGCGTTGCGCAGCAGGTTGAGCAGGATGCGCGACAGCTCGGCGGGGCTGGCCGACACCACCGGCCCGCTGGCCTGCGGCGCGAAGCGCAGCTGGACGCCGTTTTGCCGCGACAGGGGCTCGACCGCGGCCAGCGCCTCGTCGGCGGCCTCGGCCAGCGGCACCGGGCGCAGGTTCAGATGGAGGGTCCCGGCGTTGATGCGCGACAGCTCGAACAGGTCGTCGACCAGGCGCGACATCCGCATCGTCTCGTCGCGGATCCGGCGGTGGTAGTCGGCCACGTCCTCCGGCTGGGACACCACACCCTCGTCGAGGGCCTCGGTGAGCGCCCGCAGCCCCGCCAGCGGGGTGCGCAGGTCGTGGCTGACCCAGGCGACCAGCTCGCGGCGCTGCGCCTCGAGCTGGCGTTCCCGGGACCGCACCTCCTCCTGCCAGGTGGCCTCGGCGGTGAGCCGTCGCCCCAGCCACACCGCGATCGCCAGGCCCGCCGTCCCCGACACGCCGACCAGGATCAGCACGATCGACAGGTCGTGCCCCGACAGGAACATGCCCACCGAGGCGCCCATGATCGCCGCCAGCAGGGACAGCACGGTGATGACCAGCAGGGCGCTGACCATGACGGTGACGGAGCGGCCCTTCAGGGCGCGCAGCGCCAGGGAGCCGGGGATCGCCACCAGGGCCGCGCAGGCCACGGCGATGCCGAACAGCACGACCATGTCACCCATGGCGGGCCTCGAAGCGGTAGCCGACGCCCCACACGGTGACGATGCGGCACGGGGCGGCGGGATCGTCCTCGACCTTCTCCCGCAGCCGTCGCACGTGGACCGTCACGGTGGACTGGTCGCCGAAGCGCCAGTCCCAGACGTTCTCCAGCAGCTGGGAGCGGGAGAACGCCTGGCCGGGGTGGCGCAGCAGGAACTCCAGCAGGTCGAATTCCCGCACGGTCAGGGCGAGCTCGGCGCCGGCCTTGGTGACGACGCGGGCGGCCGGATCCAGATGCAGGTCGCCGTCGACGAGCGGCTGGGTCTCGCCGTTGTCGTTGCCGGCGCTGGCGCGGCGCAGCACGGCGCGCACCCGCAGCACCAGCTCGCGCGGGGAGAAGGGCTTGGCCAGGTAGTCGTCGGCGCCCACGGTGAGCCCCGCGACCCGGTCGGTCTCGTCGCCCAGCGCGGTGAGCATGACGATGGGGACGTCGCTTTCCATCCGCAGGGTGCGGCACACCTCGATCCCCGGCAGCCGGGGCAGCATCAGGTCCAGGACCACCAGGTCGGGGTGGTCGGCGCGGTACCGATCCAGCGCGTCCATGCCGTCGCCCGCCAGGGTGACCCGGAAACCGTCGTGCTCCAGATAGCGGCGCACCACATCGGACACGGTGGGGTCGTCGTCGACCACCAGGACGTGCTGGACGTCCTCAACGCTTGCCATTCCGAAACCTTAGCGGCCAGTTCTTACGCGGCGATTACATCTCCCCACCGATGTCCACTATGTATGCCTCGTGGATCAGGTCGGAGATGCGGCGCCGGTAGGCGCGCACGTCGGTGATCACCTGGCGCACCCCGCGCCCCAGCGCCGCCGCCGAGGCGTCCGCGCTGCGCGCGATCAGGGCGTCGAGCCGGTCGGTGAGCCGGTCGCGGTCGGCGTTGAGCCGCCGCAGCGCGTGGATCAGGCGGGGGGCCTGGTCGCGCAGGTCGTCGAGGGATTCGGACCCCGCGTCGAAGGGCGCCGCCGCCGCGCCGCCCAGGGCCTCGCGCAACGCGCTGAGCCCCTCCTTGACGCCGGCCCGCCACCGCGCCTCGGCCTCGGGACCCGAGGCCTCGCGCTCCAGCCGGGCCAGC
>NZ_DASQPW010000236.1:0-2905 GCF_035643755.1 Stackebrandtia sp.
CGCGGGACGAGGCGCGGCGGTGCGCCGAGGCGTTGACGGCACTGGGCCGCGAGGGGGACGGGGCCGGCGCCGCCGAGCTGGGGTTCGTGGGTCTGTTGTTGGGCGGCGGCGGGGACGCCCGCCCGTTCGTCCACAGTGTGCTGGGGGCGCTGGTCGAGTACGACGAGAAGCGCGGGACCGCCCTGATACCCACGCTCCAGGCGTACTTCGCGGCGGGCGGGAGCCCCTCGCGGGCGGCCGAGGCGCTGCACGTGCACGCCAACACGGTGGCGCAGCGGCTGGAGCGGATCGCGCGCCTGCTGGGGGAGGACTGGCAGGAACCCGAGCGGGAGCTCGAGGTGCGGCTGGCGCTGCGGCTGGTGCGCCTGCACCGCGACACCATCGACGACGCCCCGAATGTGTTACCTCAACACATAGAAATGCTTCGCTGCCATCCATAGCCTTCGGGAATGACTGCCCCGACTGACAAGCGCGGCTCGCTCGCCCGTGTGGTGGGCGCGAGCCTGATCGGTACGACGATCGAGTGGTACGACTTCTTCCTGTACGGATCCGCCGCCGCGCTGGTGTTCAACAAACTGTTCTTCCCCTCCGACGACCCCCTCACCGGGACGCTGCTGGCGTTTCTGACCTACGCCTTCGGCTTCGCCGCCCGCCCCCTGGGCGGCCTGGTGTTCGGGCACTTCGGCGATCGCCTGGGCCGCAAGCGCCTGCTGATCGTCAGCCTGCTCGGCATGGGGCTGGCCACGGTCCTGATCGGAGTGCTGCCCACCTTCGCCACCGTGGGCGCCGCCGCGCCCATCATGCTCACCTCCCTGCGCATGATCCAGGGCTTCGCCCTGGGCGGCGAATGGGGCGGCGCCGTGCTGCTGGTGTCCGAACACGGCGATGCCCGCCGCCGGGGTTTTTGGGCCTCGTGGCCGCAGGCGGGCGCGCCCGGCGGCAATCTGCTGGCCACGGCCGTGTTGGCGCTTTTGGCCGCGTTCCAGTCGAACGAGGCGTTCCTGGCCTGGGGCTGGCGGATCCCGTTCCTGCTGTCGGGCGTGCTGGTCCTGGTGGGACTGTGGATCCGGCTGTCAGTCAGCGAATCCCCGCTGTTCGAAGGCACCGCCGCCGAAACCGAGCGGCTGCCGATCCTCGGCGTGCTGCGCGACCACTGGCGCGACGTCCTGGTCGCCACGGGCGCCCGCATCGCCGAGAACGTCTCCTACTACGTGATCACCGCGTTCGTCCTGGTGTACGTGACCGAGCATCTCAAGCTGCCCCAGAGCATCGCGCTCGACGCCGTCCTCATCGGATCGATCGTCCACTTCGTGAGCATTCCACTGTGGGGCGCCCTGTCGGATCGCGTGGGCCGCCGCCCCGTCTACCTGCTGGGCGCCGTCGGCGTCGGGGCGTGGGCATTCGCGTTCTTTCCCCTGCTGGACACCAAGTCCTTCCTGTTCACCACGATCGCGGTGACGATCGGACTGGTGCTGCACGGCGCCATGTACGGCCCGCAGGCCGCCTTCTTCTCCGAGCTGTTCGCCACCCGGCTGCGATATTCGGGCGCGTCCATGGGCTACCAGGTCGCGTCCATCGTGGCGGGATCACTGGCGCCGATCATCGCGACCCTGCTGCTGAAGACCTACGGAACCGCCGTACCCATCTCCGTGTACGTGCTGGGCGCCGCCGCCATCACCGTGATCGCCGTGGCGTTGGCCCGCGAGACCCGCGGCCGCGATCTCGCCTTCGCGACCCCTGCCGCCACCGTGAAGGTGGGTGAGTGACGATGTATCCCGTTGCCCTGGCGCTGATCGCGGCCCTGGTTCCCGCCCCGTCCCTCCACGCCGATGCCCTGTCCATCGACGGCGTGTACGTCGCGGGGGTGTCGTCGGGCGGCTACATGGCCGACCAGCTTCACGTCGCGCACTCCCAGACCTTCCGCGGCCTCGGCATCTTCAGCGCGGGCCCCTACCACTGCGCCCGAGGCAATCTCATCTCCGCCGAGCTGGCCTGCATGAACGACCTGCAGGACGACAACCCCGCGCAGCTGGAACAGCTCGCCCGCGACCGCGCCGCCCAGGGAAGCATCGACGACGTGGCGCACCTGGCGGGGCACCCCGTGTGGATCTACCACGGCCGCAACGATTCCACGGTCAAGGAGTCCGTCAACGACGACCTGGCGGGCTTCTACACCGACTTCGGCGCGGACGTCGCCTACCGCAAGGACTCCGACGCCGGGCACGCCTGGGTGAGCCCGCTGGGGCCCAACGCCTGCTCGGCGACGGCCTCGCCGTACCTCAACGACTGCGGCGACGATCCACAAGGGGCAATGCTCGGGCACCTGTACGGAAGCGTCGAGCCGCCCGCCGCGTCCGCGAGCGGAGACCTGGCCACATTCGATCAGAACGCCTACGCCCCGAACGGCGACGCCGCGTCGATCAGCATGAGCGGCACGGGTTACCGCTACGTCCCCGACGCCTGCGCCGATGGCGCCGGCTGCCGACTGCTGGTGGCGCTGCACGGGTGCGAACAGGGCGCCGACACGATCGGCACCACCTTCGTGGAGAAGGCGCACCTCAACGAGTACGCCGACACCAACCGCACCGTCGTGCTGTATCCACAGGCGACAACCAGCCTCGACAACCCCAACGGCTGCTGGAACTGGTGGGGATACGGCGCGGACTCCACATACGACACCCATGACGGCGCGCAGATCCGCGCCATCATGGGCATGGTGAACGGCATGTGACCGCCCGCCTCAGTACAGTGGAAACGCCCAGGCCCCGGGGTAGAACGGCTCGCGCTCGCCCCGCCACGCGACGCTGGCGCGCGCCAGCGCCCCGGGGCTCAGCTCCTCCACGCGGCCCGCCGCGGCCAGCGACGCCAGGGTGGTGCCGCCGAGGTAGGCCGCGCCGAGCGCGGA
>NZ_DASQPW010000237.1:0-21307 GCF_035643755.1 Stackebrandtia sp.
TCGCCGACACCGACTACGACGGCAAGGCCGACACCGAGGTCCTGGACACCGACGGCGACGGCAACGCCGACACCGTCGAGGTCGACACCAACGAGGACGGCACCGTCGACGGCGTCTACACCAGCACCGAGGGCGACGGAAGCCACGGCCTGGGCGACAAGTCCGGCAACTAAGCAACACCCGCACCCCCCAAACCCCCGCGGATCCCGAGTCCGCGGGGGTTTCTCGTGCCCGCGGAGTTCAGGGCATTTCACCGATGCCGACACCGAATCCGCCTGGTATCCATGACACAGGAGCCCGTAGACCCGCCTGGAGGAGGCAGCGCCGTGTTGACTCGGACGCGTCCGGTGTCGCAGGACCCCATCGCCCGTCACATCGCGCTGCTCGGCGCGGAGTTGTCGGGGCCGTGGCGGGTCAAGAAGGACCTGTTGCGGGAGGCGCGGCACGGGTTGATCGATTGTGCGGAGGCGTATCGGGACGAGGGCCTCAGCGAGGGGGAGGCCGCGCGGAGGGCGGTCGCCGAGTTCGGGGAGCCCGCCGAGGTGGCGGGGGAGTATCAGGCGGAGCTGGCGGCGCGGCAGACGTTCACCGCGCTGGCGTTCGTGGCCGCGTTCGGGCCCGTCAGCGAGGTCTTCACGCGCGTCATGTGGTCGCATTCGCCGGCCCCGCACGTCCACCCGCGGGAGTTCGCGTTCCTGCTGTCGCGGATCGTGGACTGGGTGGGGTGGGGCAACAGCATCGTGGCGGTGGTGTTGATCCTGTCGGTCGGGTTGCAGGCGCGGTGGACCACGTTTCGGGGGACCGTGGCGCGCGCCGTCGGCGTGGGGTTGATGGTCGTGGTGGTGTTCCACATCGTCACGGGGATCGCCCTGACCGCCATGTATCACGATCCCGAGCCCGCGGGTTCGTGGAGATTCATGGACATCGCCAGCAACATGATCTACCCCGTGGCCACGGCGTACGCGGTGTGGCTGGCGATGCGGTGCCTCGCCGTGGCGCAACGGGTGGAGCGGCTGGCGCTCTAGGCGGCCAGCACCGCCGCCAGGTCCGCGACGTCCAGTGTGGTGACCTCCTTGGTGTGGCGGTTGGTGTATTCGGCCTTGCCCGTGTCCAGGGTGTGGTTGCCGAGCACGACGCGGTGGCCGATGCCGATGAGGTCGGCGTCGGCGAGCTTGGCGCCCGCGGTGGTGTCGCGGTCGTCCAGCAGCACGTCGATGCCGCTTTCCTCCAACATGGACGCCACGCGGTTCGACAGCTCGCGGGCCTCGGCACGGTGCGACAGGCACAGCACGTGGGCGCCGAAGGGGGCCAGTTCGGCGGGCCACACCATGGACGACCCGCGCGCCAGCACCTCGACGATCGCTCCGATCAGGCGCGTGGTGCCGATGCCGTAGCAACCCATCAGGACCGACTGCCGCACGCCGCAGGCGTCAGGCAGCCGGAGTCCGAAGGCGTCGGAATACCTGGAGCCCAAGGGAAAAATGTTGCCCACCTCGATGCCCTTGCGGACCTCCATGCCCGCCACGCGCTCGGCGGGGTAGGCGTCGATGATCTCCCTGTTGACGGCCTCGCCCGTGTCGCCGTCGATGTAGATGGTGTCCTCGCCGTACTCGGTGAGCGCCTGGAACTCGTCGGAGACGTCGCAGAAGTCGCCGCCCGAGGCCTGCGTGAAGTAGGTGACCTCGCCGAGCCCGCAGCGGTCGAAGACCCTGAGGTAGGCCGCCTTGGCGCGGGCGTAGAACTCCTGGAAGTCGGCTTCGTCGGCGTGGAAGGAGTACATGTCCTTCATTCCGAATTCGCGGCAGCGCAGCAGGCCCGACTTGGCGCGGGGTTCGTCGCGGAACTTGGTCTGGATCTGGTACGCCGCGACGGGCAGGTCGCGGTAGGAGGTGGCGTGCGCGGCCAGCAGGGGCGTGACGACCTCCTCGGCGGAGGCGCCCAGCACGACGCGGTCGTTCTTGGTGCGAAACAGGACGTCCATGGCGTCGCGGCCGGTGGTCTCCCAGTTCGCGGCGGGCTGCAGCACGGGCATCAGGACCTCCTGGCCGCCGATGGCGTCCATCTCCTGACGGATCACGCGCTCCACATTGCGCAGTACGCGCAGGCCGAGGGGCAGCATGGAGTAGACCCCGGCCGACAGCTTCGCGATGTACCCCGCCTGCTCCAGCAGGGCGGCGTTGCGGCTGGGTTCGTCGGCGGGCGCCTGGCGGCGCGTCCGACTAAATAGGACAGATTGTCGAGACAGCATGATGGACCTTTCGCGGGGCACGGCGGGGACACCACCGAGCTCAGTGGATGACGAGATGCCCGCAGCCCCTTCGCGGGCACGCGGAGACAGCGGCCCTCAGGGGCGCTGGAACGGGAAAGCGACCGGGCGCGGCCTCAGCGGCGCGGTCGCCCGAGCGGTCGCGGTGACGGAGCGGGGCAGGCGAACGCGCCGCGGAACGCGGTGGTGATCTCGCCGGTCATGATGCCTCACATCGGTACGTCACGGGTACGTGCGGCCACCATAGCGCACCGCCGCGGCCCGACGCCAGTGCGTTGGCCTTAGGTCCAGCGGAAATACCAGGCCCGGGAGCGGACCATGTGGACGGCGAGGTCGTCCAGTGTGGGGACGCCCGCGGCGAGCAGGTCGGGGCAGTACGCGTACACCTCTTGGGCCACCTCGAGAACGTCATCATCCGATGTGGGCGGATTGGGCACGTACAGCTCGAGGATGTCCCAGGTCATCGAGACCAGCTCCACCTCGTTGCGCTCGTGCCAGCGCCGCAGGACGCTGGCGTGCTCGGCGCCGTACAGCTCCCAGTTCGTGGAGCCCTTCCAGGGCAGCAGCGCGGGGATCTGCCAGCTGTGCTCAGCCTCGACGAGGCCCAGCAGGCCGTCGGCCTTGGGGACGGCGAAGTCGGAGTCGCCGCGGGTGGGCAGGATCGGCACGCCGCGGGGCGGCTCGCCCGCCTCGGCGCCCTTGTCGTGCAGCAGCGTCTCGGCGTCGATTTCGGACATCCGCTCCAGCTCGTCGTCGCCCTCGTGCAGCACGCCCTCGCCGTTGTCCAGCCAGTCGTCCGCCGGTCCCAACAGGACGGGCAGCCACCCGGTCTTCTCGTGCACCTGGCGGATCTGCAGCCACCAGCCCAGTGCCTCGTCGCCGCGCACCCCGAACGCCCACAGGCGAACATCCCCGCGCTGCACGATCTGCTGCATGTGGGGCACCGTCACCCCGCAGTTGCGCAGCGCCGCGCGGGGTGAGCCCGACACGTCCAGCGGCAGCGAGGTGGCCGACGCGTCGGGCTCGGGCTCGGGCTGGGGCGGCGGCTCCAGGTCCAGCAGCTCGCGGCGCGGCCGCTCGGGCAGGAAATAGTCGCTGACGGGTTCGACGGACGTGGTGGACTCCGCTTCCTCGTCCACCGTGGGCTCGGGGGTCTCGGTGGTTTCGGTGATGTCTATGGGGACCGTGGTGGTCTGCGCCGGTACCGACGCTACCGGTTCCGCCGTGTCGGGCAGCGGCGCGGCATCGCCCAGCACACCAGAGGTCTGCTGTGGCTCGTCGTCGGGTTCGGATGTGGGCGGCTCGGTTGTGGACGGTGCCGCGGGCGCGGCGGCCGTCTCATCGCCGCTGTCCTCCGACCGACGTCCCAGAAGTTTCTGCAGAAGTCCCACGGCTGTAAATAATGCCGCCTCGGTACGACTTTTAGCAAGGCGACTCAGCCCTTGCGTTTCTTTTGTACGAACAATCCGAAGGCCCACGCCGCGATCAGGATCATCACCATGACGCAGATCAGCTTGAACACTACGAGGGCCTGATCTCGCCGATGGGGGTGAGCTTGGGGCGCTTGGCGGAAACGGCGTCGCCGCTTGACTTTCCGGCCAGACGGCGGCGCACCCACGGCGCCATGTGGGCCTTGGCCCAGGCGACGTCCTCGCGGCGGCGGGTGAGCCATCCCGGGGGCTCGGCGGTGGGCAGGGTGAGTCTCCAGCAGGGGTCGGGGGGGATCTCGAGGGTCTCGCAGCAGTGCTCGGCGACCCGGCGGTGGCCGAGGGCGGACATGTGGACCCGGTCTTCGCTCCACAGTCGAGTATCTTGGAAGATCTCGTCCCCGTACAGCTCCACCACGGTCGCGCCGTGGCGCCGCGCCACCGTCCGGATGATCGCGTTGAGGGCCAGCATCCGCTTGGTCAGCAGCCGGGAGGCGGGCATCCGGGGCGGCACCGTGGGCACGGTGCACAGCAGCACCTTCGCGCCCGAGGCGGTCAGCACCCGCGCCACCTCGTTGAGGCGGCCGGACAGCCGCTCCGGCTGGAAGCCGGGGCGCAGCGCGTCGTTGCCGCCGGCGATGAAGCTGACCAGATCGGGCCGCAGCCGCAGCGCCTGCGGCACCTGCTCGTCGACCACGGCGTCGAACAGCTTGCCGCGCACGGCGAGATTCGCGTATGTCAATCCCGGATTGGTCTCGGCCAGCCGCCGGGCGGTGAGATCCGCCCAGCCCCGAAAGCCGCCATCGGCTCGGCGGTCGTTCATGCCCTCGGTGAAGCTGTCTCCCAGGGCCACGTAGCCGTGGTATCGCGCCGACATCTACCAAAGCCTCCTGCCCACTGCGGTATGTGGGGGAATAACAACAGTGCCAGTGACGGCGCCCCACCGCATCGGACTCGGAGTGTGTCTTACCGGACGTAACCGGACGGGCACGTGCCGTCCGACGGGCCAGGCGGCGCACACCAGCCACGATGCGCCCCGAAGATAACGGATTGATCTCGGCGCACCGTCGATTGAGTTCCCAAGCGCCGGGGCCGTTGCGCCGGGTGTGGCGCACCCCGCAGTATTGACGTATCGCCGCGCAGCGGCGGCAAAGACGAAGCGACTCAAGGCGAAGGACCCATAACGGTATGCAAGACGACAACGCCTGGCCCGACACGGCGCCGATCGAGACCTTCATCGAGGAGCGCCAACGCCCCCCTCGGGTCCGCGTAGCGGGCCTGGCCCTGCTGGTCGGCGCGGGCCTGGCCCTGCTGGCGGGCCTGCTGCATCTGGCGGTCTCCGGCACCGCCGGCGCCGGCTTCCTCATCGACATCCCCGGCATGGTGATGCTGGTGCTCAACGCGGTGATCGCGGCGTACCTGGCGTTCATCGCCCGGGGTGTCATCAAGGGATGGAAATGGGTGCTGCGCGTCGCGCGCGGAACCGCCGCGGCGGCCGCGATCTTCTACCTGATCTACGGCCTGCTGGCCAAGCCCGGCGACACCGTCCATAGTGGTGCTCTGCTCCTGTGGCTGGACGCCCTGCTCGCCTTCGCGGCGGTCGCGGCCGGTCTGGTGGCGCTGGTGTGCCTGTTCGGCGCCTCCGTCACCGCGTTCTTCGCGCCCCCGCAGGCGGTGAAGCCCTCGGAGCAGCAGCACAACGGCCAGGCCTCGATGGGCGGCAACGACGCCGACTGGACCCCGCCGGCGCAGCGCGACCACCCGCCGCAGTGGGGCCGTCCCGACAACTAAAGTCCCGAAACCGAACCCGAGCCCGCCGAGGTCGGCGGGACGCTCGGCGAGCCGGGCTGCCCGGAGCCGCCGTTGGTGGAGCCGGTGCCGCCGGGGACGGTGCCGGTGCCGGAATCGCTGGGCGGCATGGTGACCGTGCCCTTGGAGAACGTGATCTTGCTGATCGTCACGGGCACTGGCGGCTTGTCGTCGTACTCGGTGTTGCCCATCGCCGCGCCGATCTGGTCCAGCACCTCGTGCCCGGCGATCACCTCGCCGATCACCGACAGGTACGCCGTGGGTTTGGACTCGCCGCGGATGAACGCGAAGGCGCTGCCCGCCTGGCCGGTGCTGTTGTTGATCAGCGCCACGTAGTCGCGCCCGGAGCGCCCGTTGAAGGCGTCCTCGGCGCGGTAGCGGAATCCGGGGCCGCCCTTGCCGGTGCCGGTGGGGTCGCCGCAGCGCAGCGTCACCGTCGGGTCCTCCTGGCGGGTGGTGATCCGGTAGCACGAGTTGTTCTTGTAGAAGCCTTGCTTGGCAAGGTATGCGAAGCCGCTGACGCCGCACGGCGACACGTCGCCGAACAGCAGCACGGTGACGGTGCCGAAGTTGGTCTCCACGGTGGCGGTCTGGCGATCGGGTGCCGAGCCCAGCTTGTCGGGCTGCGGCACGGACGCGGAGTCGTCGTGCGCGGTGAGCTGGCAGGCCTTGCCGTGGCCGGGCTTGTCCTGGGACGCGGCGGATCCGTCGGGGGCGAACAGCCACCAGCCCACCGCCCCCACGCCGATCAGCAGCACCAGGGTCAGGCCGATGCCCCACAGGCTGCGTCGCCCGCTGCCGCCCTGCAACCAGGCGGGTTCGGGGCCGTAGGGGTCGTCGGCGTCGGACGGCGAGGCACGGGGAGGGTCCTCGTCGGGGGTCGCGGCGCGAACGTCCGGTTCGGAGGGTGGCGGGTCAGCGGGGGGCTTGCCTTCCATGCCGACCGATGGTATTCGCCGACGGTGAACGTCCGCAGCCGCCCTATCGCAGTCGGTATGGGGGATAACGGGTTCCGGCCACCACGTACCAGCCGGTCAGCAGGACGTATCCCGCGGTGGTGGCGAACAGCAGCCACGTGGCGCGGCCGTCGGCGGGCAGCACGGAGGCGCCGACGAACATGCCGACGATGAACGCGAAGTTGAAGACGGTGTCGTTGAGGCTGAACAGCCGCCCCCGGTACTCGTCCTCGCAACTGGACTGCAGCGAGGTGTCGGTGACGATCTTGATGCTCTGCGACACGATGTTGATGGCGAAGGTGCCCGCCACGAACATGTACTGCTCCACATTGAACCCGAGCGAGGCGACGGTGAGGGTCACGAGCACCAGCAGGGCGCTCACCCACCGCTGCGGCCCGATCCGGCGGGTGAGCCACGGCGTGACGAGCGCCGCCAGGAAGGACCCGGCCTGCCCCGCGGTGGCGATGCCCGCCAGCCAGGCGAGGGTGTCGGCGAAGTCGGTGATGCGCGGGTTGTGGAAGTGGCCCCGGAAGATCGCCAGCGTGTACACCGCCAGCACCCCGTACAGCGCGCGGTGCCCGGCCTGGACGGTCATGGAGTAGGCGGCGCCCCGCCGCTGCCACAGGTGCCTGAACCCGGCGATCATGCCCCGGGTGGTGTCGACGAGCGCCTGGATCACCCGGCCTCCGGCGCGTTCGGTCTCGTCGGGGCCGAGCTGTTCCACCCGGAACGAGCGCCACGCCACCGCCGCCGAGATCGCGTACAGCGGAAGCGCCACCAGCGCGGTGACGGCGTACCGTAGCGACCCGCCGCCGAGGTCCAGGTGCTTGATCAGCAGGATAACCACATAGGATGATCCGAGTCCGGTCCCGTAGAACACCGTCCCGGCGGTCGTGGCGAAGGAGTTGGCGGTGACGAGGTGTGCGGGCTCCACCACGTGTGGCTGCGCCGCCGACAGCCCCGCCAGCACGAAGCGGTTGATCGTCATGATGCCCAGCGCGAAGATCCCGTATGTCCACACCGGACCATCCAGCAGGATGAGCAGCGCGGCGGGCAGCACCAGCACCGACCGCACCAGGTTCGACACCGCGAGGATGTTGCGGCGGCTCCACCGGTCCAGGAACACCCCGACGTACGGCCCGAGGATCGAATACGGCGCCACCAGGATCGCGAAGCCGATCGCGTAGGACAGCGGCTGGACCCGCTTGGTGGGGTCGAAGAAGACGCTGACGGCCAGGCCCGCCTGGAAGTACCCGTCGGCGAGCTGGCTGGTGACACGGGAGACCAGCAGCCGCCGGAAGTCCTTGCGTCCGAGAATGGCACGCACGTGCCCCTCGGTGTGGTGGCGAGCTACGGTTCCCTGCACCGCAGAAACTCTAACGGCTTGTCAGGTTTTATCCCAGGATCCGCACCCGGTGGTACTGAACGCCCGGTCGGACTTCTCGACGGTCACCCGCACCTTTTCCCCCGGGCTGGCGGTGCCGTTGGCGATGATGTCGTCGAAGTCCCCGTTGGTGCCCTTGAGCCGCTCCCAGTAACACAGCCCCGAGCTCTTCGGCACCCTCGTCGCGTACTCGCCCGGGTCGATGTCCTCGCCGATGAGGAACATGCCGTCGCCGGTCATCGCCGCGTCGGGATTGATGGACGGCGAGGTGCCCGAGCCCTCGGTCCGCGGCTCGCGGTACCCGCCGCCCCCCGATCCGGCGACGGCGGCCACGCTGCCGTTGTCCCCGGAGCTGGCGATCAGGATGACGCCCAGCCCGATGAGCGACAGCAGCACCACCCCGCCCACCACCAGGCCGATGAGCAGTCCCGTCTGAGGATTGCGCTGCTCGTACGTCATGGGGTCATGGTGCCGGGCGAATCGGCCGCGTTGGCCGATTTTCCGATTTCCGGGACGGGCCGCGGGCTTGGCAAAATACCCCTAGGGGGTATAAAGTTGGCGGCGCCCGCCACCGCGGGAGCACACTGACTGACGAGGTATCCGATGAAAACCACTTCCACCGTCATCGAGCTCGACATCGGCGGCATGACCTGCGCGTCCTGCGCCAACCGCGTCGAGAAGAAGCTCAACCGGATGGACGGCGTGACCGCCACGGTCAACTTCGCCACCGAGAAGGCCACCGCGACCGTCGGCGACGGCATCGCGGCCGACGCGCTGATCGCCGTGGTGGAGAAGACCGGCTACACCGCCGCCCCCGCGCGGCGCGAGGCCGACGAGGCCGACGCCGAGGGGCGCGCGCTGTGGCTGCGCACCGTCCTGTCGCTGGTGCTGGCCGCCCCGGTGATCGCCCTGGGAATGGTGCCGGCGTTGCGGTACCCCGGTTGGGAATGGACGTCGCTGGTGTTGGCCACCCCGGTGGTGGTCTACGGCGGCTGGCCCTTCCACAAGGCCGCGGCCATCAACCTGCGGCACGGCGCGGCGACCATGGACACCCTGGTGTCGCTGGGAACCGTCGCCGCCTTCGCGTGGTCGCTGTGGGCGCTGTTCTTCGGCGACTCGCACATGTACCTGGAGGCCGCCGCCGGGGTCACCGCGTTCATCCTGTTGGGCCGCCTCTTCGAGCACCGCTCCAAGAAGAAGGCGGGAAGCGCGCTGCGGGCCCTGCTCAACCTGGGCGCCAAGCACGCCCGGGCGCTGCGCGACGGCGTCGAGGTCGAGGTGCCGATCGCGGCGCTGGTGGTGGGCGACGAGTTCGTGGTGCGCCCGGGGGAGAAGATCGCCACCGACGGCGAGGTCGTCAGCGGACGGTCGGCGGTGGACGAGGGCATGGTCACCGGCGAGTCCGTTCCCGTGGAGGTGACGGCGGGCGACGCGGTCATCGGCGCCACCATCAACTCCGGAGGGCGGCTCGTGGTGCGGGCCACCCGGGTGGGCGCCGACACCCAGCTGGCCCAGATGGCGCGGCTGGTGGAGGCCGCGCAGGCGGGCAAGGCCAGGGTGCAGCGGCTCGCCGACCGGATCTCCGGCGTGTTCGTCCCGGCGGTGATCGGGATCTCGCTGCTGACGCTGGCGGCGTGGTTCGCGCTCGGGCAGGGCCCGTCCGCGGCCTTCACCGCCGCTGTGGCGGTGCTGATCATCGCCTGCCCCTGCGCCCTCGGACTGGCGACGCCGACCGCGCTCATGGTGGGCACCGGGCGCGGCGCCCAGCTCGGCATCCTGGTGGGCGGCCCGCAGGCGCTGGAGTCCACTCGCGACGTCGACACCATCGTGCTGGACAAGACCGGCACCGTCACCACCGGCAGGATGGGCCTGGACGAGGTGTTCGCCGCCGACGGCTTCGCCGAGTCGGAGGTGTTGCGGCTGGCGGGATCGCTGGAGGCCGCCAGCGAGCACCCGATCGCCCGCGCCATCGCCGCCGCCGCTACCGAGCGGCTGGGGACCCTGCCGCAGGTCACCGACTTCGACAACGTTCCCGGACGCGGCGTGACGGGCACAGTGGACGGCCGCGCCGTGGCCGTCGGGCGCCTCGCCGATGTCAACACCAAGGCGCTCCCCGACTCTGGCGCGGCGACTGATGCCGACGCCACAACGATTCTCGACTCTGGCGCGGGACTGTCCGCCCAAGCCGAGGCGGCCGAGAAGCGGGGCCGCACCGTGGTTCCCGTCGCCGTCGACGGCGCGACCGTCGGGCTGCTCACCGTCGCCGACCAGGTGAAACCCACCAGCCGCGAGGCCGTGTCGAGCCTGCGAAAGCTCGGCCTCACCCCCGTGCTGCTCACGGGCGACAACGCCACCGTGGCGCACGCCGTGGCCGCCGAGGTCGGCATCGACGCCGTGCACGCCGAGGTGCTGCCCCAGGACAAGGTGGAGGTCGTCAAGTCCCTTCAGGACTCCGGGCACCGGGTCGCCATGGTCGGCGACGGCGTCAACGACGCCGCCGCCCTGGCCGCCAGCGACCTGGGCATCGCCATGGGTACCGGCACCGACGTCGCCATCGAGGCGTCCGACCTCACCCTGGTGCGCGGCGACCTGAGCGCGGCCGTCGACGCGATCCGCCTGTCGCGCCGCATGCTGCGCACCATCAAGGGAAACCTGTTCTGGGCCTTCGCCTACAACGTCGCGGCGCTGCCGCTGGCGGCCTTCGGCCTGCTGTCGCCGATGATCGCCGGGGCGGCCATGGCCTTCTCCTCGGTCTTCGTGGTGGGCAACAGCCTGCGCCTGCGCCGCTTCCACTAGGGACTCATACCGATTCCGCGCCCACAGTGATCACGTGGGCGCGGAATCGGTATGTCCGTCTTCAAATCCTCCATAAATCTCCCGCCGTTCACATTGAAGTCGGCGAATTGTTCCCGTCCCGGTATTGCTTTGCCCGCACTACATCGGATAGGAAGGGGAAACCGACCCCCACTTGGAGAGATTTATATATGCGACCCCCTACTAAGCGTGCGCTGCTGGCCGCGGCGGCCGTCGGGGCCATCGGGCTCCCGCTGCTGGCGGCCAATGTAGCCATGGCGGATGACGCCAAATCAATCGCCGACATCCAGGGCTCCGCCCACGTGTCCCCCGTAGCGGGCCAGGACGTCACGGACATTCCCGGCATCGTGACAGCCGTCGGCCCCAAGGGTTTCTGGATGCAAAGCGCCGAGCCCGACGACAACGACGCCACCAGCGACGGCATCTACGTCTACGCCAACGCCGCCCCCGACGCCAAGGCCGGCGACGCGGTGAAGGTGTCGGGCAAGGTGGACGAGTACCGCCCCGGCAACGCCGCCAACAACCTGTCCACCACCGAGATCACCACCCCCAAGGTGACCAAGGACGGCACCGGCAAGGTGCCCGACGCGACGCTGATCGGCCCGGGCGGGCGCGAGGCCCCCGACAAGATCCGCTCCGACAGCCCCGGCGACGTCGAGAAGGCCGCCTTCGACCCGAAGTCCAATGCCCTGGACTTCTACGAGTCGATGGAGGGCATGCTGGTCAAGGTGACCGACTCCGGCGTGGTCGGACCGACCACGTCCAACGGCGAGATCACCGTGCTGCCCGGCAACAAGGGCGACCTGCGCACCAAGCGCGGCGGCGTCAAGTACACCAAGGACGACCCGAACACCGAGCGCGTCACGCTGGACGACGGGCTGGCCAAGATGCCCAACGCCAACGTCGGCGACACCCTGAAGGGCGACGTCTCCGGCGTACTGGACTACAGCTTCGGCGACTACAAGCTCGAGGCGCTCAAGGCCCCGGACGTCACCAGCGGCGGCCTGAAGCCCGAGACCGCCAAGCCGCAGGGCGACAAGCTCGCGGTGTCGACGTACAACGTGGAGAACCTCGACCCGGGCGACGACCAGGCGGCCTTCGACCGGCACGGCGAGAACATCGCCAAGAACCTGGCCTCGCCGGACATCGTTGGGCTGGAAGAGATCCAGGACAACAACGGCGCGACCGACGACGGCACCGTCGCGGCCGACAAGACCCTGGACAAGCTGGTGGCCGCGGTCAAGGCCGCCGGCGGACCAACCTATGAGTACCGCGAGATCGACCCGGAGAACGACGCCGACGGCGGCGAGCCGGGCGGAAACATCCGGTCGGCATTCCTGTTCAACCCCGACCGGGTGAAGTTCACCGACAAGAAGGGCGGCGACGCCACGACGCCCGTCGACGTCAACGCCGACGGCCTCACCCTGTCGCCGGGCCGGATCGCGCCGACCGAGGACGCGTGGAAGGACTCCCGCAAGCCGCTGGCCGGCGAGTTCACCTTCAACGGCAAGAAGCTGATCGTGGTGGGCAACCACCTCAACAGCAAGGGCGGCGACGACCCGCTGATGGGCCGCTACCAGCCGCCGACGAACTCCAGCGAGGACCAGCGCCACAAGCAGGCCACCCTGATCCACGACTTCGTCAAGAAGACCGAGGACACCGTCAAGGACGCCAACGTGATCGTGCTCGGAGACATGAACGACTTCGAGTTCTCCGACACGGTGGGCAAGCTGACCGACGGCGGCGTGCTGAAGAGCGCCTACGACTCGCTCGACGAGGCGGAGCGCTACAGCTACGTGTACGGCGGCAACTCGCAGGTGCTGGACCAGATCCTCACGTCCGGAAACCTCGCCGACGCCGCCTCGCTCGACGTGGTGCACGTCAACTCCGAGTTCTACGACCAGGCCTCGGACCACGACCCGAGCCTGGTGACCATGACGCTGTAAGACCCTCGAACCGATGGGCCGCAGGGAGAGATTCTCCTTGCGGCCCATTCCTTTTAGTAGGACTCGCGCGGGTCGTCCACGGGGGCGTGGCGGCCGTCCACGACCGCGTACTCCACGGCCGGTCCGTCGGCGGCCAGCCGGGCCACCGCCTCGACGAGCCGGTCGACGTCGGCGGTGGTGGTGCCGAGCCCCACGCTGGCCCGCAGCGCCTGACCGTCCACATTCGCCCGCGAATCCAGCAGCAGCCTGCGGGTCAGGGGATGCGCGCAGAACAACCCGTCGCGCACGCCGATGCCGTACTCGGCCGACAGCGCGGCGGCGGCCACGCCGGAGTTCAGGCCCTCGATGACGAAGGCGACGGTGCCGACGCTCGCCGCGCCGGGGGAGAACAGCCGCAGCCGGGCGACGCCGTCGATACCCGCCAGGCCGCGCGCCAGCCGCTCGCGCAGCGCCTCCTCGCGCGCCACCAGCGCCTCCCACACCTCGCCGTTCAGCGCCTCGCACACGGCGCCCAGCGCCACGGCCCCCAGCACGTTGGGGCTGCCGGCCTCGTGCCGCGCCGGGCCCCGCTTCCACGCGATGTCGCAGGTCGCGTCGCCCACCTCGGCGGTGGCGCCGCCGCCGGACAGGTGCGGTGCGGCGGCGTCCAGCCAGTCGCCGCGCCCGGCCAGCACACCGGCGCCGAACGGCGCGTACAGCTTGTGGCCCGAGAACGCCACGTAGTCCACGCCGAGGGCGGCGATGTCGACGGGGCGGTGGGGCGCCAGCTGCGCGGCGTCCAACAGCACCCGGGCGCCGAACCTGCGGGCGGCCACGCAGATCTCGGCCACCGGGAACAGCTCACCGGTCACATTGGACGCGCCGGTGATGGCGACCAGCACTGGCTTGTCTCTCCCCAGCACCTCCAGCGCCGCCACGATGGAACGCACCGCGGTGGCGGGGGAGTCGGGGATCGGCAGCCGGATCGGCTCCCGCCAGGGAAGCAGGTTCGCGTGGTGCTCGGAGTCGAACACCACCACCCGGGTGCCCTCCGGAAGCGCGCCCGCCAGCAGGTTCATCGACTCGGTGGTGTGCCGGGTGAACACGACGTGGTCGTCGGGGCGGCAGCCCAGGAAGCGCGCCACCTGGGCGCGGGCCCGCTCGTAGGAGCGGGTACATTCCCGTGACAGCCAGCCCGCTCCACGGTGGACGGCGGTGTAGCGGGGCAGCAGTTCGGCCACGGCATCGGCGGCGGCCCGCACGGCCGGGGCGCTGGCGGCGTAGTCGAAGTTGGCGTAACGCACCCGGCGCCCGTCCACGAGCGGCACATCGGGGGCCTCGATCACCTCGAGGCGGCGGTCGCGGCGGGGACGCCGCAGCGGCGCCAGCGCGGCCTCGCGGCGCACGACTGGCAGGGTGGGATTCGGGCGATTGATCAGGGTCGACGTGGACACCTGGCCTCCAGCGAGTCTCGGGGACCCGCGAGGGGTCCGCGCTTGTCCGGCACGCGGATTGGCGCACGGACCCGGTCCTCACCCGGGGCACCCCCACGCGGAGTTGGGTTGCCGGACAGCCAGCCGGGGCTTCGCACTGTCGCTCGTGACCTGGGGCCGAGAATAACCGGCCCGGCCGGGCGCGTCCACCCGATACCGGTGAATGAGATGTCGGCCCCGATCGGTCGAGCGCGGCGACGGGCGCGTCGATACGCTGTGGCCATGACGAGCGTGCAGCCCGGCAGCCCGGCCTCGCCACCTCAACCCGAGGCGAGCCGTCCACAGGTGAGCCCGCAGGACGGGTTCTCCTGGCGGCGATTCCTGGTGATGGGGGGCATCATCGTGCTGCTGGCGGCCGGTGCCGTGGTGATGTGGTGGGCGACCGGGTATCGCCTGGGCCCGCGCGCCACCATCATCGGGGTGTCGGCGGCGATCCTGCCGGTGCCGTTTCTGGTCGCGGCCTTCCTGTGGCTGGGGCGCTACAACCCCAAGCCCGCCAAGTACCTGGTGTTCTGCTTCGGCTGGGGGGCCTGCGTCGCGACGTCCGTCGCGCTGGGCGTCAACACCCTGGGCGGGTATCTGTACAGCAAGGTCGACTGGCCGTGGGCGCCGCCGCAGGGCCAGACCTGGGCGGACCTGTTCACCGCCACCACCGTGGCCCCGGTGATCGAGGAGAGCATGAAGGCCCTGGGGCCGCTGCTGATCTTCTGGTTCCGGCGCCGCCACTTCACCGGCATGGTCGACGCCCTGCTCTACTGTGGCCTGTCGGCGGTGGGCTTCGCCATGGTGGAGAACATCCTCTACCTGGGGCGCGGCTACGCCGAGGGCTCGCATTCCGGCGGCGTGGCCGGCGGCGCGATGCTCGTGACGATCACCTTCGTCGGACGCATCCTGTTCAGCGCCTTCGCCCACCCGCTGTTCACCTCGATGACCGCCATCGGCCTGGGCTTCTCCCGGCGCCGCGCCCGGCGCCGGGCGGCCCGCTGGCTGCTGCCGATCGCGATGCTGCTGGTGGCCATGCTGCTGCACGCCAGCTGGAACCTGCTGGCGTCCATGGGGGCGGCCGTCTACTTCTCCGGCTACCTGTCGGTGATGATGCCGATCTTCTTCTCCGCGGTGGGCGGTGCTCTGTGGGTGCGGGCCTCCGAGGCGCGGCTCGCCGTGGCGGTGCTGGCCGACTACGTGGACGCCGGCTGGTTCTCGCCTCCCGAGATCGCCGCCCTGGCCACCTATCGCCGCCGCACCTCGGCGCGCCGCTGGGCCCGGCGGGTCGCCGGCGACGCCGGCATCAAGGCGATGCGCGACTACCAGCACCTGGCCACGCAGTTGGCCCTGCTGCGCGACGCCAACCGCCGCGGCGTGTCCCACCCGGACGACGGCGCCCGCGCGCAGGCCCTGCTGGAGGCGATCGTCGCCTGCCGCGAGGTGTTCGCCAACGCCGACCCGGCCATGCCGCGTGCCATGTGGGACGGCCGCTACTACCAGATCCAGTTCCCCGACGGCTCGGTCCGCCAGGTCAACCCGCCCGCAGCCCCGGTGATGCCGATGCCGATCATCGTGGCCCCGGCTCCGCCGCCCCCGCCGCCGCCGGGAGTGCCCTGGAGTCCGCGCCCCTACTGAGCTTGGGTGGGCAAATGCACCACTGGGCGGTTCCTGGGCCCGGAGTCCGCGCCCCTACTGAGCTCGGGTGGGTAAATGCACCACCGGGCGGTTCCTGCGCCTGGAGCCCGCGCCCCTACTGAGTTCCGCCGCCACGCGCGCCTCCCGTACTTCGGGTGCGGGCGGTGCCACAATCGGCAACCATGAAACGCCTGATTCTGTTGCTGGCGGCGGTGGCGCTCGCCGTGCTCACCCCCATGCCCGCCAACGCGGCTCTCACCCAGACCCCGTCCGCCTCGGCGAGCTTCAGCGACTCGGTCACGGCCATCGCCTATTCCGGCGGCGTGTACTACGTCGGGGGCCGGTTCACCCAGTCCACCACAAAGGACGGCGATCGGCGGGAGCGTTCCTACCTCGCCGCCGTGGACACCGACGGCGACCTGCGCGGCTTCGCCCCCGAACTCAACGGCCCGGTCACGGCGCTGGCCAGCGACGGCACCTACCTCTACGTGTCCGGAGGTTTCTCCGAAGTGGATGGACAGCCCATGCATCGGCTGGCGCGCTTCAACATGAGCACCGGCGACCTGGACGCGGATTACCGAGTGAACCTCAGCGCGCCCGCCTCCACGCTGGCGGTGTCCGGCAAGCGGCTCTACATGGGAGGGACGTTCACCTCCGTCAACGGCGAGGCGCGCGGGCGCGCCGCGGCGGTCGGCCTGGTCCACGGCGGCCTGGTCTCCGGCTTCACCCCGCAGCTGTCCGACGGCAGCGTCCGCCACCTCGAGGCCGCCGGCTCCCGCATCTACGCGTCGGGCACCTTCAACACCGTCAACGGCAAGACCGTCCGCAAACTGGTGGCGCTCAACCGCGACACCGGTGCCGTCGACTCGGGCTTCCACACCGACTTCAACGTGGTGGTCTACGACGTCGACGTCGTCGGTTCCCGGGTCTACGTGGTGGCCGGAGGATCGGGCGGACGGGTGGTGGCGCTGAGCTCCTCGGGCGCCGAGCAGTGGACCCGCATGACCGACGGCGACGTCGTGGCCGTGCAGGAACGCGACGGCCAGGTGTACGCCGGAGGCCACTTCGAGCGCGCCTGCAAGGGCACCCAGGTCGGCACCCACGGCGCCTGCACCCAGGGCGTGTACGCCGACCGCGGCAAGCTGCTGTCGGTGGGCACCTCCGGCACCGTCTCCGACTGGAGCCCCGACGCCGACTCGGTGGTCGGCGTGCGCGCCATCGCCAGCGGCTCCGGCAGCATCGCGGTGGGCGGGGACTTCCTCACCTTCGATGGCGGGCAGCACAAGCAGCGCGGATTCGCGCTGTTCCACACGTGACGACCTGAAGATGTACGCATAGTCTGTATGCCATGAGTGACTCGACACCCGGCTGGGCCGTGCCCGGCGCCTCCAGCGCCCCGGCGACCCATTGGCCGGCCGCCAGCCCGGCCGGGCCGTCGACGCCGCGTCGCGATCCGGCGATGCGCGCCCCGTACGTGCCGCCGTCCGCCCTGCGGGAGCCCGTGATCCCGCAGCGCCACGCCATCGACGAAGCCTTGGCGCGCCCCACCTTCCGCGAACCCCATCGGTCCACACCGGGCGGTGTGTTCGCCGGCGCGGGCGTCACCCTGCTGTGGATGTTCGTCACGTTTTTCCTCGGGGGCGATCTGCGTTCCACCTTGTGGGTGATGCTGATCGCAGGCTTGTTCGCGGCGTCCGGCGCATTCGTCCTGGTGCGTTACGGTGACCGGGGCGCTGCCTGCGGGGTCGCGGCGGTGGCCGGGACGGCGATCGCGGTCGTCGGCGCTGTGGTGGAATGGCATGCGCTCGACGGTTCCTGGCTCTTGTGGTGACCCCTTGGGCGCCATACCCTGTGAAGCCCATGTAGTCAAGTCGACACCGACTTGACGAGTCCCTACCAGAACTTTCCTCTACGGGAGTACACATTGTCCTATTTCGCGGTCGCCGCCACCCGTAGCGACGACACCTGGGAGGCCACCGAGGTCGACCTGGACGGGGCCTCGGACATCGATGAGGTCATCGATGTCCTGCGCGACGCCAACCCCGACGCCGAGATCTCACTGTTGTTTGTGGAGGCGGACGACGAGTACCTGGTGATCGTGCGACTGGACGACGGCGACGACGCGCGGATCTTCGGCTCCGACGCGCCATTCGCCGACGAGAGCCGGCTCGGCGGTGTCCTGTTGGGAGACATCGACACCGACGTGCGGGCCGGCATCGACAACACCGAACTGGACACGCCCGTCACGAGCGAGCTGGACGCCCACCCGGTCGGCGAGGCCGACCTGCTGTCCGATCTGGGGGTCTCGCCCGAAACCCTGATCGCCTTGTGCGCCAAGGACGGCATGCTCCCGACGGACGTGACCGCCGAGGTCGCCAACATCATCGGCTGCGGAGATGTCCTCGAAGAGGTCCATGAGGCCTGACGACCGACGGCACTCCGCCTGGATGGGCCGGGCGCTGGAGGTGGCGGGGGAGTCCGGTCGGGACATTCCCATCGGCGCCGTCGTAATGGACGCGGCCGGGGTGGAGCTGGCCGCGGCCCACAATGCCCGCGAGGCCACGGGGGATCCCACCGCTCACGCCGAGATCCTGGCGTTGCGCGCCGCCGCGCGTCGGCACGGGGACGGTTGGCACCTGGACGGCTGCACCCTGGTGGTGACGGTGGAACCGTGCACCATGTGCGCCGGGGCCATCACCCTGGCGCGCGTCGGCACCGTGGTGTTCGGGGCGTGGGAGCCCAAGACCGGAGCGGTGGGTTCGCTGTGGGATGTGGTGCGGGACCGGCGATTGACGCATCGACCCGAGGTGTACCCCGGGGTGCGCCAGGCGGAGAGCGCCCGGCTGCTACGCGACTTCTTCGGTCGCTGAGGCCGGGTTCAGGTAGTCGATGAACTTGGCGCGCAGCAGGGGTTCGGCCTCGCCGTAGTGCCCCTCGCGTCCATTGAGCTCGTGCCACAGCTCCAGCGCGCTGTCGATGGCCGCGCCCACCGAACCCAGGGAACCGTCCACCTCTTCGGCCTCGGGGGCGTGCGGCAGGTGACGCAGCACGTCCCAGAAGAATCCGACATCGCGCCGCCGCTTCGCGAGCTCGAAGGCCTTTTCGCGCAGCTCATCAGTGGTGAGCGCGTCCGAGGTCGAATCGGTCATACGCGAAGCATAGTCGCTACCGCGACAATTGGTGTCCGCCAAAGGACCCCGCGCCAGCCGTGGCGACGCGGGGGCTCACCGCTTTTTGGGGAGCCAGTCCTCTTCGCGAGGCTCCTTGCCATCCTTGGGTGCGTAGTCGGAGTACGGGTCTTCCTCTTCGTACTCTTCGTCCGCCGCTTCACTGCCAGAAAGCTCGCGCTCCAGCGCCGTCAGGTCGGTGTCCGGTGAATGGTATTTCAACCGCCGGGCCACCTTCGTCTGCTTCGCCTTAGCTCGGCCGCGCCCCATATGGCTCGACCCCCTCGCACAGAATCATCGGGGCCGCCGTAACGGCGCCCCGGAACAGTTGACATCAATCGTGGGTCCTACGGTACAGCGCGGCTTAGCGCATTCCCACTCGGCCCACCATCGAAATCGCCCCGAATTTCGGGACATATACCGACAAAACGCCCATATTTTTGCGTCGGGCCGATGTGATTGCGGTAATGACCACGTTTCCACCGGCCCGATACTCCGCGGGCGTCAATGCGCCAGGTAGATGCTCCGCAACCGACCGCAATCGGCCATCCGGCGCTCGGCGATGCGGTCGGCGGCCAGCGCCGGCGGGATCGCCTCGGTGTCCGCGGTGCGCAGGATGTCGCGGGTGATGTCGAAGATGTGCGAGGCCCGGCGCTTGGCCCGGGCGAAGTTGAAGCCGCCGATCTCGTCGGCGACCTGGATGACGCCGCCGGAGTTGACCAGGTAGTCCGGCGCGTAGAGAATCCCGCGCTCGGCCAGCAGCTTCTCCACGCCGGGGTGGGCCAGCTGGTTGTTGGCCGCCCCCACCACGACCGACGCCCGCAGCATTCCCACGGACTCGTCGTTGAGGGCTCCGCCCAGCGCGCACGGCGCGTACACGTCGATGTCGGAGGCGATGAGCTCCTTGGTGGAGCCCACGAAGGACGCCTCGGGGCGGTTCTCCTTCAGCCAGTCGTGGGCCCGCTCGGAGATGTCGGTGGCCACCACGGTGGCACCGTCCTCCACCAGGTGCCCGACCAGGTGGCGGCCCACCTTGCCGATGCCCGCCACGCCGACGGTGCGGCCCTTCAGGCTCGGCGTGCCCCACTTGTGTTCGGCGGCGGCGCGCATGCCGCTGTAGACGCCGAAGGCCGTCAGCACGGACGAGTCGCCGGCGCCGCCGTTCTCCTCGGAGCGGCCGGTGACGTGGCGCGACTCCTTGGCCACGATGTCCATGTCGGAGACGTACGTCCCGACGTCACAGGCGGTGATGTATCTGCCGCCCAACGATTCCACGAATCGTCCATAGGCGCGCAGCAGCGCCTCCGACTTGTCCGTGTCAGGGTCGCCCCAGATCACGGCCTTGCCGCCGCCGAGGTCCAGTCCGGCCAGAGCGTTCTTGTACGCCATGCCCTTGGACAGGTCGAGCGCGTCGTGAATCGCGTCGGCCTCGCTCGCGTAGGGATAGAACCGGGTGCCGCCCAGCGCCGGTCCCAGCGCGGTCGAGTAGATCGCGATGATGGCGCGCAGGCCGCTGGCCTTGTCCTGGCAGAAGACGACCTCTTCGTGACCGGTCAGGTTGCTCGGGGCTTCGAATACGCCCATGGTGTGCCGCTCCACGTCCTTGTGTCAGTCCTTATGGGACTTTTATTGTCGGTTGGCAGGGGTGTTGCCGACGTCAGACTAGCCCTTGCCCCAATCGGCGCCCGCCGGACCAGGCACGATGTGGGAAGGCATTTCGATGCTTTTGTTCACGGTGGTCAACATGGGAGGATCGCGCCGTGCAGACTCCATTCGCCGCGTACCTCCGGGTCTACGAGCCCCTGGCGGCGTTCTCCCATGAGCGCGAGCGGCACTGGCGCGAATACGCCGCCAACGGCAGGGCCGCGTCGGCGGAGTCGGGGCCGGGCCTGCAGCGGGAACTGTTCTACGACGCCATGACCGTCGGCTGGGACGGGCTGCCCTCGCTGCCCGACGAGGCGTACGTCATCGACGGCGAGGACGGGCCGCTGATCTGCCCCTGGCACCTGGGCCCCCGGATCGCCGCGGCGGTGCGTTCGGCCGCCGACCGGGTGCCTCCGCACCTGGTGGACGCGTTCCTGCACCCGAGGCTGGTGGCCGCCGCCGAGCAGGAACACGGGCCGGGACCGGACGCCCGCGGCGACCTCCACGGCGCCCCGGCCTGGCACGAACACATCGCGACGTGGCACGTCCCGGCGCGCTGGTTCGTGCTGCTTGACGACAACGATCGGGACCCCTCCCCATCAAGCGTGTTGCGATATCGGGTATCGATGGCCCGGGCCCGCCGCCGCGGGCGCCAGGCCTACGGAATTTTGCAAACTTCGTTGGGTCGAAGCAACCCCGTGGCCGTCGGTGTGCGTCAACTTTGTGAGTGGCTTTCCGTTTTCCACCCACGTTCGACGGTTGAGGTCGATTACGGCGGGTTGGTCCGGATGCTCTCCGGGGC